>DAOMZC010000884.1:0-3188 GCA_035437965.1 Pseudomonadota bacterium | reverse complement strand
GCAGATGACGTGATAGGATTTTTTTTTTCGAGCGGAGGCCAGCAGACGGTGCCACTGGTTGACGGGGTTTCAGCCATGTGCTCTGCCGATCCCCGGGGGCCAGGAACACCGCCGCGGGCGGCGACCGCGCAACCGACGGCGCGGCGACCGCCGCCGACACCCCCAGCGAGTGCACGAGCGCCCGCCGGTACGGCGCCAGGCGCACGACGTCCAGGAGCGGCGCGGCCCGCGAGTCGCCGCCGCGCAGCCCGGCCAGACAAAGGTGCAGCACCGGAAAAAGGAAGCCCGCGCCGACCACCGCCACCGCAGGCAGCGCCGGCCATAGTGCCAGCAGGGGCGCTCGCGCCGGGCTCCGCCTCATCGGCCGTGCCCGATCTCATCCAGCCACTGCTTCTTGAACGCGTCGGCGCTGTCCGCCATCTCGGGCAGCGCCAGGTCTTTTACGCGAGCGTACGCCGCCGGGGGAAGGAACTTGTCGCGCAGCTCCGCGGGCAGCGCGCTGGCGATGACCGGGCGAAAGAACGACCGCGCGAACTCCGCCTGCGCCTCGTCGGTGAGCAGCCAGTCGAGGTAGCGCTGGGCGGCCTCCCGATGCGGCGCCCCGCGCACCAGCCCCATCACCAGCGGCATCGACACCGAGCCCTCTTCCGGAATGACCACCTCGATCGGACCCTTGTCGGTCCACTTCATCTTGTAGCCGTTGCCGTCGGCGTTGATCCAGATCGCGACCTCTCCGCGCAGCACGTCGTTGTAGACGCTCTCGCGCGGGTAGCGGGTGACATTGCGGTCGAGCGCTTTCAGGTAGGCCAGGCCGGGTTTGAAGTTCTTCGCGTCGCCGCCCTTGAGCAGGTTGATGCCGTAGATGAACGTGTAGCTGGTCCCGCCCCAGGTCGGATCGTCGTAGGTGACCTTGCCCTTGTACTCGGGCTTGAGCAGATCGTCCCAGCTGCGCGGCAAGGGAGCGGAGCCGAGCGCCTGGGTATTGATGACCAGGGCCACGGTGCCGGTGTGGACGGTCCACCACAGACCTTCGGCGTCCTTGAGTCCCGGCGGAACCCCCTCCCACCGCGCCGGCCGGTACGCTTCATGGAGTCCTTTGCGGGCCGCCGCCACGCCGATCGCTCCCGAGTAGTAGGCGCAGTCGGCGCGCGGCGCGTCCTTCTCTTTGGCCAGCGCCGCGAGGGCCACCGAAGAGCCCTTGGGATCCGGCGGGACGGTGACTCCGGTCTTCTGCTTGTACAGAGCGGTGACGCCGCCCCAGTTGGCGTAGTTGGGAATGCAGTCGTACTGGATGACGGTGCCGCCCCCGGAGCTGCCGGAAGCGGCCTTGTTCCGATCCTGCGTGCACCCAGCGGTGCCGAGGGCCAAAACGAGCAGAATAGCGGCGCAGCGCATCGCGAGTTCCTCCGCGGGCTCAGTAGGTGTAGTTGAGTACGAGGCTCATCGAGTAGTCGTAGGGGTAGTAGTCGATGAACAGGCGCGGATCCTTGCGCAGCCAGGCGTTGAACTCGGCCAGGAAGGCCAGGCCGCCGCCGATGGTGACGGTGGCGCCGGGCAGGAACATCAGCTCCTGGACGTTGCCGCCGTCCAGGTGATAGTCGGCGTAGCTGGCGCTGAAGCGCAGGGCGACCGGACCGAAGGCGCCGCGCACGCCGGCGTAGCCATAATCGGTATCGCGCACCGCTGGCCCGAACTGGCGCAGGTACTCACCGGTCAGGGTGATTCCGCCGAGCTTTATCGCCACGTCGCCCGCTACCTGCGTCATGCGCTCGGAGTCGTCGAATAGATCCTTGTCCGACTTGCGGTTCACCGTGCCGGTAAGCCCGGAAGCGGCAAGCTCCAGACCGAACATGCGGTGCGGACGCAGCACCAGCCCAAGGCGAGCATCGACGATGTTGCGCAGCGTGCCCACCCGGTTGCCGGCAGAGTCGAGCTGCCCTTCGGGGTTGGGACTGTACAGGCGAGCCGCGCTCGTCCGCGCCGCGGGGTCGGGCAGAAGGGCGGGATTGCCGAGGGTGCGCCCGCCGTCCAGACCGCCGTTTACGCCATCGGAGTTGATGAAGTACTGGAGGGAGTAGTTGAGGCCGACCTTGCCGCCGCGGAAGTCCTTCTCGCCCTCGGCGCTCAGACCGTAGTCGGGGTTGAGCTTGAGGCCGTCGAAGTACTGGACGTTGCCGAAGAACGAGTCGTCCCAGAAGAAGCCCACCTTGCGGTACATCTTGCCGCCCTTGAGCTTCAGATAGGTGCCCGGGGTGTAGAAGGCGTAGACCTCCTGGAACCAGATGTTGGAGGTGAAAAAGCCTCGCAGGTAGGCGTTCTTGCTGCCGCCGGTAATGTGGCCGCCGTCGCGCATGCGCACCTCGGCGTGGCCGCCGAAGCCTTTGTACTCCTTATCGAGCTTCAGGTAGAAGGCGTAGACCTCGAACAGCGGGTCCAGGCTCCCCTCGGTTCGTCCATCGGGGCTGCCGCCGGCGAGGGTCGTCTTGCGGCTGAGCGGCTGGTAGTAAAAGAGGTAGACGCCGGCGCCGAGTCCGAAGGGCAGGCGATCTTTGATCGCGCGAAAGTCTTCCATGAAGGTGGCCGGGAGGATGCTCTGGGAGGCGGTGGCGCGGTCGTGCTCTGCGACCACCCCGGGCTGCGCGGGCTTCTCGACCGCGTCGGGCGTCGGCGGCGCGGTCTGCGCCAGCGCGCCGCGGGCAAGCAGGGCTCCTCCCAGAAGGAAGGGGATAAGGATCAGGCGCTGCATCCACCAGTGCGCCGAACGATGTACAGAGCGATGCGCAGAACGATGCGCAGAATGATGCACAGACCGATACATGGACAGACTCCACGGGCTTCGAGCTCGCTACAAGCGTCGCAACAGGACCGGTCGCTCGCGACATGACCCAACCCCAGGCCAATAGGCGACGCGGCCAACAGGCGACGCGGCTAACAGGCGAGGACAGATCAGTGCGAGCTGCCGGCCGGCAGGTCCCGCCTCGCAATGGAGCCTCCGCGGGACGTACCTTGGATTTTTGGCAAGGGCTCTGCGTCAGCGAGCGGGCGGGCCCCGGGAGTCCACATCACCCAGCCGGGGCCAGGCAAGGAGTGAGGGCAGGTGAGCAGGGAAGGGGAGCGAGCCTCCGGCGAGTATGCGGAGGGCGAGATCGAGCAGAGCGCGGCTGCCCGGCCGGCCGGAGCGCATAAGG
>DAOMZC010000883.1:0-3189 GCA_035437965.1 Pseudomonadota bacterium | reverse complement strand
AGAGGGAGACCGACCATGAGCGGGGAGAACACGCGAAGACTCTTCGGCACCGACGGCGTGCGGGGCGTCGCCAACGTCGAGCCGATGACGTCGGAGATGGCACTGCGGCTGGGGCGGGCGATCGCGCACGTCTCCAAGCGGAGCCCGCGTCGCCACAAGATCCTGATCGGCAAGGACACCCGTGTGTCGGGCTACATGCTGGAGACCGCCATGGCCTCGGGCATCTGCTCGATGGGTGTCGACGTCCTCCTCGTCGGGCCGATGCCCACCCCTGGAATCGCATTCTTGACGCGCAGCCTGCGTGCCGACGCTGGAGTCGTGATCTCGGCCTCGCACAACCCCTTCCAGGACAACGGGATCAAGTTCTTTGCGCAGACCGGATTCAAGCTTCCAGATGAGCTCGAGGCGGAGATCGAGAGCTTGGTGCTGGCAAGTTCGATCGATCATCTGCGCCCGACGGCGGAGGCGATCGGCAAGGCGTTTCGCATCGACGACGCATTGGGACGGTACAACGTCTTCGCGAAGAACACCTTCCCGCGTCATCTGACGCTGGACGGGGTCAAGATCGTGATCGACTGCGCGAACGGGGCCGGCTATCGCGTTGCGCCGGAGGTGCTCGAGGAACTCGGTGCGACGGTCGTGGCCATCGGTGTGCAGCCCGACGGCGAGAACATCAACCTGGGCTGCGGAGCCTTACATCCCGACCAACTCGCCTCACGGGTACGCGAGGAGCGGGCGCATGTGGGCATCGCACTCGACGGTGACGCCGATCGTTGCATTCTGGTCGACGAGCGCGGCGACCTGGTGGACGGGGATGCGGTGCTCGCGGTCGCGGCGCGCGAGCTGCTGCGCACCAGCGGCCTCAAGCGGCCGGGGGTGGTCGCGACGGTGATGTCGAACCTCGGTCTGGAAGTGGCTTTGCGCGACATGGGCCTCGAGCTGATCCGTGCGCCGGTGGGCGATCGCTACGTAAGCCGAGGTAGCGCACCACGTGGCCGGTCACCCCGTCTGCCGGCGCGCCGCGCGCCAGCGCATCCACCGGCTCGCGGTCGAGCAGGTACACCACCGCCAGGATGAGGCCGATGAGCAGCTGCAGCAGCGTCCGCCCGGTCGCCCGCACGTAGGTCATCGCCGGGTCGAGCAGCTCGGGCACCTTGTGCCGCATGCCCTCCAGCGGCAGCCACGACGGCGTCCGGCGCAGCAGGTCGTCCTGCATCGCCTGCAGCAGCTCGGTGAGCGGCCGGCCCTCGCCGAGCTCGATGACCTTCTGGTAGAAGCGCCCGCCGGCGTGCACCCCCGCCCACAGCCCGAGCCCGAGCAGCCCGAGCAGGATCAGCAGCACCGCGACGAAGCCGCGCCGCGCCGTCTGCCCGGTCAGCTCCCCGACCCGCGCGCCCAGGTAGCCCAGGCCGCGCGCCATCACGATGAACGTCACAAACAGCAGCGCCAGGTGGCGAAAGCCGACCAGCAGCGCCAGAAAAAAGCCGAGCCCGAGCAGCCGCTTGTAGAGCGGGGCGCTGCCTAGCTGCTCGAGCGTCTCATGCATCCGGTCGTTCCACGTCCGCGGCGTCGATCTTGATCACCATCTTACCAACCAGGACCTTCAGCTGTCCCTTGGCTTCGACTTCCTGGACGAGCCCGTCCTTGCCGGCGAGCATGCCGCGGACGATGCGCACGCGATCGTTTTTGTGCAGGCCCTTCTGGCGCCGCACCGTGCGCTCCTTGTCGAGCACCTGGCGCATCGACACGAAGTCGTTGTCGCGCGACCAGACGATGAAGCGGTAGACCGGCAACAGCTCGGCGAGCGTCTTGTGCACCCACGCCTCCTGCTCCGCCGCGGACAGCGCGAGCGCCGCCGGGCGGGTCAGGCTGCGGCCGAGGTAGAACATGCGCGGCGGCACCACCGGCTGGCCGGGCACCGGCAGGAGGTGATTCGCGCCGCCGCTGCTGCTGCCGGGCGGCAGCGTCGTGAGGAGCTCGTGCAGGGCCTCGGCGTCGACGCCGGCGACCTCGCGCAGCTCGGGGGTGACGCCGATGCGGAACTCGGGCGGCAGCTCGGCGAGGAGCCCGAGCAGGCGCTCGGCCTCGTAGTGCTCGCCGCTCTTGCGCTCGAGGTTCTGGCGGTCGACGCTGGCGTCGGGGTGCAGCTTCAGCGAGACCTCCAGCGCCTCGTGGCTGATGGTGATCGCCAGGAACAGGTGGTTGCGCTGCGGCGTCGGATCGTCGAGAAGCGAGGCGATGGGCTTCTGCCGATCGATGAACCCGTCGAGCTCCTTGCGCGCCGCCTCGGTGCGCGAGAAGTACACGCTCTGGGTGTCGACCTGCTTGTGGTTCCACAGCGCCGGATGCTCGACCGAGGCCTCGATGAACAGCGGTGCGCCGTCACTGCCGCAGAGCTCGCCCGAGCACTGCCGGGCCACCGCAAGCAGCTTCTGGCGGACCTCCATGCGCTCGCGGTTGTAGACGTTGCTCTTCCACTTCCGTGGCTCGTAACACTCAAAGTCACTGCCGGTAAGCCCGGGGAACATAGCGCGGAGTATGGCGACCAAGACCCGGGCGTGTCAACGGGCGTCGCGGGGCAGACGGCGCTGGGGGCGGAGCCCCGGCAGCAGTGAGACGGCAGTCAAGGCAGGTGGAAGGTAGGTGGAAGGTAAGCGATCAGGTCGCGGCCCGGCCACTTTACGGCGACGGAAACGCTGGCCGCGAAACTGTGGCAAGATAGGCCAGAAGTTAAGCAGCGCGGGCGCAGCAGCGCGGGCCTGGGCGCGACAAGCGGTCTGGTCGGCCTGGTCGTCCTGGCGAGCTGCACCCTGGGGTGGTTACGCCTTGAAGTCGTTGAGGCAGCTTAAGTCGTTGAAGCCGGTGAAGTCGCTACGGGGCCTGCAGCCGCTCCTGTCCTTGCCGGGGCACCTGCGCCGCTCACGCGCCTTGGTCCTTGGCGGGTGCCTGCTTTGGACCGGCCTCGTGCCGGCGCAGGCCAGCGTCTCGGGTAGCAGCGCAGCGAAGCCAGCAGAGGTGGCAGCTCCGGCGGGTTCGGCGGGCTCGGCGGGCTCGGCGGGTTCGGCGGGCTCGCCTGGTTCGGCGGGTTCGGCGGGTTCGGCGGGCTCGGCGGGCTCGGCGGGCTCGGCGGGCTCGGCGGGCTCGGCGGGCTCGGCGGGTTCGGCGGGTTCGGCGGGCTCGGCGGGTTCG
>DAOMZC010000882.1:0-3196 GCA_035437965.1 Pseudomonadota bacterium | reverse complement strand
CGGCCGCTGGTGCAGGAGCGGCTGGCGGCCCTGGCCGACCTCGGGCTGGATCCGCGGCTGTGCGCGGCGACCGCCCTGGCCGGCGCGGCGCTGTTCATGGAGGGCGGGCGCGGCCGGCGTGACCCGGCGGCGGAGGCGCCGCCCGAGCTGCCGCTGTGGGTCATCGATCTGGGCCACCGCACCACGCACATCTGCGCCGTCGCCGCGCACCCGAGCCGCAGCGGCCAGGTGCTGGTGAGCTTCGCGCGGACCATCGCCCGCGGCGGCGAGCACCTGACGCGGGCGCTCGGGCGGGCGCTCGGCGTCGACTTTGTCCGCGCCGAGGAGCTAAAGCACATGCACGGCATCTCGGGCGACGGCGAGCCGCTGGTCACCCGGGCCCTGCGCGAGGCGCTGCGGCCGCTCCTGCGCGATCTGCGGCAGACCCTGGCGGCCTACGTGGCGCGCTACGGCGAGCCGCCGCGCATCGCCTACCTGACCGGCGGCACGGCGCAGCTTGCCGGGCTCGGCCCACTGATCAGCGAAGAGCTCGGCCTGGAGGCCCGCGAGCTCTTGCCGCCCCCCGGCGCCCCGTGGCTGCACGGCGCGCAGCGCGATCTGCGGGCGGCACTGTCGATGGGGTCGGTGGATGAGGGCGGCGGGCGCAGCCACCTCATCCCGGGGGCGATGCTGGTGCGGCGCTGGCCGACCGGGGCGACCGCCGTCGGCCTGGCGCTGGCCGGGGCGACCGCGGCGCCGCAGCTCAACTTCCGCAAGGGCGAGCTCAGCTACCGCACCGACTACGCCTTCCTGCGCGAGAAGGCCCCCTACCTGGCGGCGTTCGCGGCGGCGCTCCTATCGTGCGTGGTGATCTGGGCGTGGGCCTCGCTCAAGGTGCTGGAGAAGGAGTCCGAGCGGCTGCGCCTGCAGCTGATCAGCGAGACCACGGCGCTGTTCGGCGAGCCGCGCACCAACGGCCAGAAGGTCTCGGCCGAGCTCATGAGCGTGCTCGCCGCCGACAAGGGCGGCGGGCAGAGCATCCCGACGGTGTCGGCGCTCGATGTGCTCGAGGACATAAGCCGCGCCGCCCCCAAGACCCAGGCCGACGGCCCGGCGCGCCTGGACGTGGTCGAGCTTACGATCAGCCGCAAGAAGACCGAGCTCAAGGCGACCGCCGGCTCGGCGCAGTACGTCGACGATCTGGCCGCCGCGCTCGGCAAGCTGCCGTGCTTCAAGAACGTCCAGAAGGGCAAGGTGCTGACCGTGCGCAACGTGGGGCCCGACAACAAGCCGTTCGACGTAAAACAGTTCTCGCTAGAGATCACCACGACGTGCCCGTAGGCCGGCGGAGCAGGGATAGGAACAGACGATGAGCGAATCCTCCACGCGCTTCCCCGCGCTCACCCGCGTGCGCGAGTACTTCGAGGGCCTGTCGGCGCGCGAGCGCACGCTGCTCTTGACCCTGGGCGTTACGATCACGCTCCTCGGGGTGCTGACCGGGACCTACTTTATCTACGACCGCATCGACACCCTGGAGGAAAATAACGAGGCGATGCAGCGCGCCCTGCTCGACATCGAAAAGAAGCGCGGTCCCTACCTGGCGGCGCGGGCGATGGCGGCGCAGCTCGACTCGCGGATCGGCCAGACGCCGCTGTCGCTGTCGGGGTTCCTCGAGCAGATCTCCAAGGAGACCAACCTGGAGATCCGCGAGACCAACCCGCGCACCCCCGAGCCGATCGGCAAAAAGTACATCCAGCAGTCGGTCGACCTGCGCATCAGCAAGGTCGCGCTGGAGCCGCTGCTCAAGTTCATGCGGCGCCTTGAGACGTATCAGAGCAACCTGGTGCTGGTGACCCAGTTGTCCATTCGGGCGCGCGATGATAAGCACCAGGACTTCGAAGTGGACATGATCGTATCGACCTACGAGAACGCGCCCAAGGCGCCCGCCGGCAAGGCGGGCAAGGGCGACGGCCCGGCGGACAAGAAATCCGACAGCGAGAAGGAAGCCCCGTGAGGCTGCCGGCGGGCCTGCGGCGATTTGTCAACCGGCGGGCGCGGCTGCTCAAGCTGCTCGGGTATCCGCTGTTCGCCGGGGTGGTGTTCCTGGCCTCGCTTTATTACTCGCTGCCGATCGATCGGATCCGCGACCGGCTCGAGCGCGAGCTCTCGCAGGAGCCGGGTCCGTCGCCGTTTGGCTCGGGCGGGTTCGGCATTGGCCTGGGCATGGAGGTGCGCATCGGCGAGATGGATCTGCACCTGCTCTCGCCCGGGGTCTCGGCGACGGCGGTGCAGCTGCGGCCGCGCAAGCCGGGGCTCGGCTCGCCGATCGCGGCGCCGGGCGCGCCGGGGGCGGGCGACAAGGATGGCGATAAGGATAAAAAGACGGCCAAGCCGCTGTTCATCGATCGGCTCGATGTGCGGGTGCCGCTGCTCGAGCTGCTCGCCGGCAACAAGGTGGCCGATGTCCAGGCCGAGGCGTTCGGCGGCACCATCCGCGGGGTCGGCGGCCTGGGCGGCGAGGGGCTGTTCGTCAACGGCCAGATCGAGCAGCTCATCCTCGGGCGGATCGCCAACCTCGGGCAGATCCTGCCGCTGCCGATGACCGGCGCGCTGACGCTGTCGGTGAACTTCAAGGTGCCGCCGCAGAAGCTGCCGACCGGGGCGCCGCCGCCGCGGCCCGGGGCGCCGCCGACCTTCGACATGCCGCGCGCCAGCGGGGTGCTGGAGGTCCAGCTGCAGGACGGTACGCTCGGCGATGGCAAGGCGAAGCTGGTCGTGCCGGGGGATCCGTTCCTGTCGCAGGGGCTGACGTTTCCGCGGCTCAAGCTCGGCAACCTGGCGGGGCGGCTGGTGGTCGACCGCGGGCGCGCCAGCTTCGACGGGCTGCACAGCAAGTCGGCCGATGCCGAGCTGTGGATCGAAGGCTACCTGGAGCTGCGCGAGCCGCTGCCGAGCAGCGAGCTTCATTTATATGTGCGCTTCAAGCCCTCGGCCGAGCTGGTCAAGCGCGAGGCGACGATCGAGATCCTCAACAACGCCATGGGCGCCGGCAAGCGCAGCGACGGTAGCCTCGGCTTCGCGGTGCAGGGCCTGCTCGCCGCCCCGCGGTCGCGGCCGTCCAAGGATCCGCCCGAGGGAGTGACCGTGCGCGCCGGCACCCTGGGCCAGGTGGATGCTCCCGCCTCGCCCTCGCTACGCCCCGGCGGCGCGTCCGTCG
>DAOMZC010000881.1:0-3208 GCA_035437965.1 Pseudomonadota bacterium | reverse complement strand
GAACTTGCAGACGCGCTTTTTTCCTCGCCACATGGGCAGAACTATAGCGCTTTTCGCCCCGCGGCAAGCGGCCGCAAGACGGGCCCGGAGCGCGCCCGCCGCCGGCTGCCAGGCGGGTGATGGGCCTTGGCGCGGGGGCAGAGAAGCGCCGCCGGCCGCGCCGGACTTGCGCGGCGGGGCCCGGTTGGGCATGCTGCCGACCATGCAGCCGGCAGACCCGATCGCGATGGCGGACAAGCAGGCGGGGACCGCCCCGCTGTGGGTGGTGGCGCTCTCGGGGGGCGTCGACAGCGCCACCTGCGCGGCGCTGCTCGTCGAGGCGGGCCAGCGGGTGGTCGCGATCTCGATGCGCCTTTATAACGCCCAGGGCACGGCGCACAGCTCGGGGGGCCGCTGCTGCGGTCCGCGCGACCTTGAAGACGCGCGCCGGGTCTGCGCTCACCTTGACATCCCCTTCTATGTCGCCAACTACGAAGAGGACTTCCGCCGCGCCGTCATCGACGATTTCGTCGCCAGCTACAGCGAGGGCCGCACGCCGAACCCGTGCGTGCGCTGTAACGAGAAGGTAAAGTTCCTGCCCCTTTTGTACCGCGCCCGGGCGCTCGGCGCGCAGGCGCTGTGCACCGGCCACTACGCGCGCATCAGCGACGGTCCGGACGGGCAGAAGCGGCTGCTCCGGGCGGTGGACGCCGGCAAGGATCAGTCCTACTTCCTGTTCGGGATGCCGCGGACGGCGCTCGACTATGTGCGGTTCCCGCTCGGCGGGCTGACCAAGGACGAGGTGCGCGCGCACGCCCGCCGCCTCGGCCTGCCCAACGCCGACAAGCCGGAGTCGCAGGAGATCTGCTTTGTCCCGGACGGCGACTACGCCGGCTTCGTGCAGCGGGCGCTCGGCAGCGAGGTGCGCGGCGAGGTCGTCGACCAGCACGGGCAGGTGCTGGGACACCACCAGGGGGTGCACCGCTTCACGATCGGCCAGCGCCGGGGCCTGGGCGTCGGCGGCGGGCCGGTGCAGTACGTGACCGCCATCGACGCCGCCGCGCAGCGGGTGACCGTCGGCCCGCGCGAGGCCCTGTCCTGCCCGGCCACCACGGTCAGCGAGGTGCGCTGGCTCATCGACGCCCCGCCGGTCGGCACGGAGCTTACGGCGGGGGTGCAGATTCGCTACCGCCGCCGCCCGCAGCCGGCGCGCTTGCGCGTCGTCTCCAGCGACCGCGTCGAGGTCGAGTTTGCCGAGCCCGAGCAGGCGGTGACGCCGGGCCAGGCCGCGGTGTTCTACGATGGCGAGACGGTGCTCGGCGGCGGGTTCATCGCAGAGGCCGAGCCGGCGCGGCGGGGGCGCACCCGGCTGCCGGTGTTGAGCGGGGCGGACCGGGGGCTCCTGTAGGGATCGCGATCGCGGCGGTTCCTGGCTTTTCGATTGGCGGGCTTCTCGGGCTTCGTCGGCGCGGGGCCCCCTTCCCTGCGATCCTTTTTTGCCAGCTGCGCTGACAAAAAAGGATCTCCGGTCGGCCCACGCCTTTTTTCTTCGATTGGCGGGCTTCTCAGGGGGTGGGTGGGTGGATAAGCTGCGGGCTTATGACGGTTGGTTCGGCGGTGATTCGTAACTTTGGTGGCTCGGAGAACGGGGGGGCGCGGCGGGGGGGCGTCGCGCAGCACGGATGGCGGAGAGGCGGAGCCTGGCCGGCGAAGCGCTGGCTGGAGCGGTTCTTCCTGCTGTATACGCCGCTGTGGACGGCGGCTTGCGCGCTGGTCATGTGGACGGGGGCGTTCAAGCGCTGGGGCGATGTGGGGCACCTGCTGTTCGGGCTGGGTCTGGCGCTGCCGCTGTGGCTCGGACCGCTGCTGACGGGGGTAGAGGCGGGCGTGCCGCTCCGGGACCGCTACACGGTCAGGGCGAGCTTGTTCATTTGCTTGTTCAGCTTCCTCCAGAACTACTTCGGGGCGCCGCTGTTCTTCCGCTGCTTCGGCATGGAGTACCACTTCAACGTCACCTGGGTGGGCAACGGCTCGCCGTGGTTCCTGTCGTTCATGACGGTCGCCTACTTCAGTACGTACTTTGCGCTGATGCAGCTCGGGCTGCGTCAGGCGGACTCGGTGCTGCGGCGGGTGGGGGGGTGGCGGCGCGGCGTGCTGCGGGCGGGGGTCTGCCTGCTGCTCGGCTACTCGATGGCGTTTGCCGAGACGCTGACGATGGCCAACGAGTGGCTGCGCGGCTACTTCGCCTACGCGGACAAGACGCGGATGCTCGTCTACGGCTCGCTGTGTTACGGCACGCTGCTGTCGATCGCGCTGCCGCTCTACGCGCGGCTCGGCGAAAAGGACGATGCGACACCGCGATCGCTGGCGGCGGTGCTGTGGGAGGCGCTGGGGGCGAACATGCTGGTGCTCATCTGCTATGAGCTCTTTGCGTCCTTCATTGCTGGGGGGTGAGCGCGGTCGGGGAGCGGGCGGCGGGTTAGCGGAGGGCGTCGGCGGCCTTGGCGTTGCTCCGCTCCGGCTTGGCGGCCTTACGCGGCGGGGACTTGAGGGGGGCCGGCGGCGCTGGTGAGGGGCTGGCGTATTTGAGCTTGCTGGCGCGGGCCGGCGCGGGGGCAGGAGCCTCGGGGGCCTCGTTGGCCAGGCGGCGCTCCAAGAGCTGGGCGGCGCAGGTGCTCTGCCACTCGGCGCGGGTCTCGGCCAGGCCGGACAGCGCTGGTGAAGACTGCTCCAGCTTGGTCAGGGCGGCGTTGGCCTCGGCGCACTGGCCGCGGCGGAGCTGGTCCTTGACGGCGGTGAGGGGAGAAGCGCTGTCATCGCGACCGCCCCGGATCAGGGTGTTGGCGGCCGGTGCGGCGGCGGGAGTGGGCGCGGCCTCGCTCGCCGCGACCGGGTGACCGGGGCCGTTGGCGGCGGAGTCGCCCTTGGCGGTGGAGCTCGCGGGGTAGCGCGCGGCATAGCGGCCCTCGTTGGGCTGGGCGGGCGCGCCGGCGCCGAGGGTGCCGAGCTCCTGGTTGGCGAGCGCCTCGACGACTTTCTGCTGGCGCGGCACGGCGAAGATTCACGTGCAGCCGAAGACCCTCGCGCAGCGGATGCTGCGGAGTTTGAGCCGGACGTTTCATTTTGAGTTGTAAAGGTTGCAGGCACGCAGAGTCAGTCTACGACGTACGGGCTACGGGCGTGCCGTCCGCTCGATCGGGTACACGTCTTCTTATCAGCCGGAAGGCGC
>DAOMZC010000880.1:0-3213 GCA_035437965.1 Pseudomonadota bacterium | reverse complement strand
GATCCTGTCAACAATTTTTTTCGTCTCGTCGCAGGGTGCTTAATTAAGGCTGTTTTGGTGCCTGTGGTCATGGTTAATTAATTGCAATATTAATTACCATTAATTAGATGGCTGCCACATGGCTTAATGTGCCAGGTCGTCCAAGCGATGGCCAGCGACAGCGCGGAACGGCCAATGAGGTCCGTGAGGTGCCCGACCAGCCGTCCATGCGGAACGCTAGGGGGTTCGCGGAATGCTTAAATTCGCCATTCCAGCAGGCCTTCACCATAAATACAAATTAATCTGCGTGCTATCCAGGCGACCGCGTCATCGACTCAAATTGAAGAAAGTGATGGCAGAAGCGCCTTCAGTTCGGCGAAGCCGAGCCACTCTTGGGGAATGAGCCGTGGCGCAGCGCGCAGCTCTTTGGCCAGAGCTGCCAGCTCCGGCGGAAAGAGGGAATTCAGTCCCTCCTCTGCAAGGGACTGCGGGCGCGGCCTGTAGCCATGCACCGCGGGAAAGGTGAGTAGACGGCGATAGGCGGCCAGCCAGGGCCGCACGCGCGGATCGGCTGCGCGTAACCGCAGAAGCGCAGCCAGGCCAGCCAGGTCCCAGTCGCCAAAGTAAATGAGGCGATCGTAGTCATCGCTGAGCGGACGGGCGAGCGCGTTGCCGCTGCCGAACAGCAGCTCGCGCACCGCAGGCACAGGCTGTGCGTCGAGCAGGCGCGCGAGTACGCAGAATGTCTCGGCGTTCTCAATCATGATCACGACCCGTCCATTCGCGGAGCCGTGCCAGGAACCACCAGGGTGTTCATAATGCCAGAGGTTCAGCAGGCCCTGCCGCTCGCCCAGCCACTGCGGAAAGTGCTGCAGGTGCGGCGCCAGTCCGGGCCGAGGTTTGTCGATGCCGAAGATTTCGAGCATGCGGCGGCGCAGCGCCGCGGGCTCCGGTGCCCGTGCGAGGTAGGCAGAGATCCACTGGTTCAGGCAGTCCAGCTCCCGCGACCCGCGCCAGCTCCGCGGTGGTTCGGGCAGAGCAGGATGGAGGCTCTTCTGGGAAACAGCAGGTGCGGCGGCGGATGCACGGCAGAGGATGTGAAAACGCGCCGGAATCAGGGGAGTCTCGCTGCGATCCATGCCGGCGGCGGCGACTGCTTCCACCACCCCGGTCGAGCTGAGGTGGTGGCATAGCTCGGCGAGGAATCGGCGCGCCTCGGGATCGTGCCGCCAGGGGGATATCTGCGCTGCCAGGGCAGCCAGCTCATCAAAGCGGATGCGCCGGCGCGGGAATCCGCCAAGCAGCTCTTGCATATGCGACAGCGCGGCAGGGCGCATATAAGGATTCGGCCGCTGCATCGGACTTCAATCGACCTGAATCTCGGGCCGAAGATCGACGGTATCCATGTCGGTTTGCGCGCTGCGTCCGGCCTGCTGCGGCAGCGTGTCCTCGCGGTCTACGGTGATGAAAAAGCGCCGCCCGCACGGTACCTTGGTCACCGACACGGCGCGCTCGAACAGCGCCACTACGCCCGGCTCGCGGACGCCGGTGAACGCGATGAGCTGGAAGCCGTTGCGCTGCGCCATCTCGAAGACGATGCGCAGAAGGTGCGGCGAGTTAACCTTGCCAACGGGGTTGTCGAGCAGGATGAACTGGCTCTGGCGCTGCGCGCTGCCTCCGGACTCCGCGGCCCGGTAGGCCATCAGCGCCATCAGCAGCACGAGCCCGGTGACGAAGCTCTCGCCGCCGCTCCACTTGTACGCCACCTCCCAGGACACCGGGCGCGCCGCGGCCATATCGGGCTGCGGCTTGAGGAAGCGCACCTCCGGATCGCCATCGAGCATGCAGCGCAGCAGGGACGCCGGGTCCAGGATGTCGAGCTGCGCTTGATCGGGGCGCTTCTTGCCTTCGCGCACTGCCTTGAGGTAACGCTCGAACAGCTCATCCGCCCGCGTTCGCGCCCGCTCGGGTGTGACGCGCGCCATGTGGATGCTCAGCATCGAACGGTCGATGGCTCCGATTTGAACCCGCGACAGTGGCTCGATCTCGCGCAGCCGCTGCTCCAGGGTCTCGCCGACGCGCAGGAAGTCCTCGACAAGGTCGCTGCGGTCGTGCAGCAGGCGCTGACGCTCTTGCTCGGCAGCCTCGCGCAGGCTGGCCAGTGCGGCGGCAGTCTGTTTGAGCAGGGCGCGCACGCTCGGCCAATCGCTGGTGACATGCGCTTCATACAGGGTGCCAAGCTGCCCGACTTTGGCATCCAGCCCTTCGCTGCCTTCGGCGCTGCTGCGTAGCAGCTGGAAGGTCGCGGACTCGCGCTGCCAGTCCTGCTGCCGCTGGGCACGAGCGCGGCCGAGCTTTGCTCCGATCTGCTTGAGGTCCACGCGCAGCGCGCGCAGCGCCGCCTCATCGAGCGGCGCGGGCTCGGCGGCGAGCTCGGCGAGCTCGAAGTCCTCCAGCATTGCTTCGATTTGTTTTACTGCCCGCTCGGCCTCCTGCAGGCTGGTCTGAGAATCCCGGAGGTCCGCATCCGCTTGCGTTTGCGATGCCTGCCTGGCCTCAAGGTGGCGGCGGAGTGCAGCTACCGGCTCCTCACCGGGCGTGATGGAGCTGGGAATGTGCTCCGGCAGCGCCGCGCGCGCCTCTTTGAGCGCGTAGTCTGCCTCGCCAAACGCGCGCTCTGCACGGCTGTGTTCCTCGATGCGCTGAATCAGCTCCTCCTGCGCTGCAGCCAGGTCCGCTTCGTAACGCCAGGAATCGGCAAAACGCGGCTCGCAGGCGCGACGGAGCACCGCCTCGCGAGCGGCTGGGTCAAAGGCGGCGAGCAGTTGCTCGGCACGGGCGACCTCTTTGCGAGCTTGTCCCCGCTGTTCTTCCAACTGCCCTTCCAGGAGCCGCCGCACCGCATCCTCTTCTGCGAATGCGGCGCACGCAGCGTCATAGAGTCGCTGGAGCCCTACCAGATCCTCCGTCGCGTCGTCCGCGCCAGAGGTCTGCGCCGAAGCGGGCAGCTTGTCACGCTCACGCGTCAGGCCGCGCTGCTCTGTAAGGAGGTCCCGATGCTCCTCCTCCTTTTTCTGTTTCAGCGTTTCGACATCCCCGTACCGGCTGTCCAGCTGCTGCCGGCTGGCTGCTGCCGCCATGCGGCCCTCTTGCGCCGCTGCGGCGTGCTGAGTCTGCGCCTCCCAGGGCTCGACGTGGTTTGCGCAGAGGGCGGCCAGCGCCCGCTCCTGTTTG
>DAOMZC010000879.1:0-3214 GCA_035437965.1 Pseudomonadota bacterium | reverse complement strand
GTCGCGCGCAGCAGCGGCTCGGCGCTGACCGGCGCGCCGGTGGCGTGTGTCATCCACACGTCGGGGGTGACCGCGCCGAAGGTCGCCATGCGCTCGAACTCCGCGCCGAGCTGCCCGCGCGGCCGGGTCTTCAGGTGGTCCTCGATCTGAAACGCGATCAGGTGCCCGAGCGGATAGTCGGCGAGATACAGCGGATACGAGATCATGTGGCTGTAGATCCCGAGCAGCGGCGTGCCGCGCCCGCCGAGCAGCGGCGCGTAGTAGCGGTCCCAGGTCTCGCGGGCGATGCGGACGACCGCCTCGCGCAATTCGGCGGGGGTCGCCTCCGGGTGGTCGTACAGCCAGTGCCAGGTCGCGACGTCGACCAGCGCGACCCCGGCGATCTCCCACGTCTGCCAGAAGTCGTTGAGCACGCGCTCGCGCTCGCTGGCCGCGTCGGGGCGGCGCAGCCCGAGCAGCTCGAGGTCGCGGGCCTGGAACACGAACGCCAGCGCCTCGGTGAACGCGTTGTTCGGCACCCCCGCGAGCAGCGTGTGGTCGACCGAGTACAGCGAGAACACCTGCTCGACGTTGTGCCCGAGCTCGTGCACCGCGATGTTGTACCCCTTGTAGTTCATCCCCGTCTTCTCGACCCGCGTGCGCAGGTGCGGGAAGTCGCCCCGCCGCATCGCCTGCAGCGCGTGTCCCGCCCCCCGCGAGGCGTCCACCCGGATGTGCTCGGCGATGAACTTCGCCTTCTCGCGCGCAAACCCCAGCTGGCCGAGGATCCGCGGCAGATCCGCCTCGAACGCCTGGCTGCTCGGGTAGCGGCGCGCCGTCATGGCATCGAGCTCTGCCTCGGAGAAGCGCCCCCGCGGCAGGAAGCCGTTGTACCACAGGTCGTGCGGCTCCAGCTTGCGCCCCAGGCGCTGCTCGATGCGCTCGCCCACTTGCTTGGCCAGCGGTGAGGCGCACAGCTCGGTCAGCAGCTGCACCACCCGCTTCTCCGGGATCTCCCGCCCGAGCTCGAAGCTGCGCGCGATGAGCGTCGGCGTCGCCGGCGAGTACGGATCCGCCTGCCGCTGCGCCCGGAAGTTGTCGAGCAGCAGCGCGTACCGCGTATCCGGCTCCCGCGGCGCTACCGCCGCTTGGTTCGTCGCGGTGTTCGGGGCAGCGCTCGGGGCGGTTGCCGCAGTCGTCGCCGCGGCCGTCGCCCGGGGCGGCGGTGCGTCCGCCTCGATCTCCTCGGGCGGAGACGGCGTCACCGCTCCCGTAAACGGGTTCCAGTCGAGCCGCGGGTTGTCGATCACCGCCGCCGGGATCGTCTGCTGCACGATGTGCTGCATCACCCGCGCGATCAGCCGCTGCTTGAACAGCCCCTCCCGCTCCGCATAGTCGCCGCGGATCTCATCCCGCAGGTTCCAGTGGCTGATCAGCCGCAGCCCCTTGCGGAACAGCCGCACCCCCTGCGGATCCAGCAGGTGGTGCATCCACAGGTTGTAGCCGTTTATGTAGCGCTCCCCTGCCGACGCTGCCGCCGCGATGCGCTGCTGCACCGGCCCCGGCACCCGCCGCACGAACCTCCCGGTGAGGCGCGCCGCCGCCCACTGCTCCCGCGTCCACCGCGACCCCTCGCCAAGGCGCTGTTCGAGCGAGGTCTGGGGAAAGTTGAGCAGCGCCACGAACGCCACCTTGCTGGCAAACAGGTCCTCCAGCGCGTGCGCCGCCGCGTCCATGCTGCTGAGCAGCGCGTCCACCGGCCACTGCGGCCCGATGTCGACATCGCTCGGCCGGCGCAGCTCGCGGGTGATTTCGTTGTAGTGGCCGTCCAGCTGCTCCAGCGCCGCCTCCAGCCGGCCAAAGGTCGCCTGCAGCGCCGCCGGATCGGCCTGAAACTGCGCCCGCGCGAACTCGCCCAGGTCGCCGTCTTCACTGCGCCACAGCGCCGCCACCTGCGCGAGCCCCTGCTTGATCCGGGGTCGCTGCGGCTCACCATGCTTGGCGACAAGCTCTTGCTCCAGCGCCGTCAGCCTGGCCGCTGCCTCTTTCGGCGCCGCCGCCGCTTGCGCCGCCGCCGCTTGCGCCGCCGCCGCTTGCGCCGTCGGGTTCGCCGCCGCCGCTTGGGCCGCCGGGTTCGCCGCCGCCACTCCCGCCTCCGCCGGTCCGCCGTCCTTCTGGCTCGACTGCGTCACGATCTCCTCCGGACACCCCGCGAGCGCCCAGGCTACAAGCACCGGCCACCCACGGCCCTTCAATCGATTAAATAGGGTCATCATCTGCATCCTTACCGACGGTCATATCACAAGCCGACCCTGCGATGGCAAGACCCGAAGAGTCCGCTTGGCCGCGCGCATGCTCCACCACCGCGCCAAGCGGCAGCTAGACCTTCCGAGGACCCTGCAGAGCTCTGCCATGGCTTCGACAGGCATGGCGCTGGCTATCGACTGGTCCGCGAAGCAGTTGAAAGGCAGCGGCCCTGGGTCTCGATTAAACGGCGAAGCAGTTGAAAGGCAGAGAGCCTGGGTCTCGATTAAACGGCGAAGCAGTCGAATAGCAGAGGTCTGGGTATCGGCTGCACGGCGAAGCAGTTGGAAAGCAGAGGGTCTGGGTATCGACTGCACAGCGAAGCAGTCGAAAAGCAGAGGGCGTGGGTATCGACTGCACAGCGAAGCAGTCGAATTGCAGAGAGTTGGGTATTGAGCGCTCAGCGGAGCAGTCGAGATGGAGCGCGTTGGGTATCTACTGAACGGTGAAGCAGTCGAAAGAAAGAGCGTTGGGTATCTACTGAACGGCGAAGCAGTCGAATTGCAGAAAGTTGGGTATCGACTGCACGACGAAGCAGTCGAATAGCAGGGAGCGTCAGCGCAGGCTCTTGTGCAGGATGGCGCCGCCGGTCCCCAGGGCGTAGACGTCCTGGCCGGTGCCCCAGATGCTGACGAGGGTGTTGCCCGTGCCGCTGTCCTCGCTCTTCCAGGCCGCGCCGTTCCAGCGCTGGATGGTGCCGCTGCTGCCGACGGCGTAGACCGTGGCGGCGTCGCGGCCCCAGACGGCGCGCAGGGTGGCGAGGGTCGCCGGGGAGGTCTCCTGCCAGGCGGCGCCGTTCCAGTGCAGCGCGGTGCCCGAGTCGCCGACCGCCCAGACGTCACCCGGCGCGCCGCCCCACACGCCGCGCAGGATGACATCGCTGACCGGCAGGGGCCCGGGCTTGAAGCTCTTGCCATCGGTAGACAAGAGG
>DAOMZC010000878.1:0-3214 GCA_035437965.1 Pseudomonadota bacterium | reverse complement strand
GACGGTGCGGTCCCGGGCCGCCGGGGCGCCGTCGGCGGGGAAGGTCCGCGGGGTCCAGGTCGACTTCGCGGCGGTGCTGCGTGGCGCGGGTCTCAGCGATGCCTGGCTGGGCCGTGTCGACAACACGGTCAGCCGGCTTCCTACCCTGCCCTCCGATACGCCGATCGATGTCCTACGCCAGATCGTCGGCGCCTCGCGGTCGGCCTTTGGCGTCCCCGTCGACCAGATCATCGAGTCCGCCGCTCTGCACTTGCGCGCCCTGGACCGCCACATTAAAGAAGGTCAGAAGCAGACCCAGACGCTGCTCGAGCAGAGCAACCGCCGCCTCGCCGAGCTCGAGCAGGAGGTGGCGCGGGTCAAGCAAGTGATGCAAGAACAGCTGGGCCTGCAGCAGGGCCTGACCACGGCGTGCAACATGCAAAAGCTGCGCGTGCAAGAGGTGCTGGAGTTCTTCGGGCGCGAGTCGCTCGACAGGGTGGCCCAGACCTCGGTGAAGCTCCGCGACAAGCTGCAAGAACCCTGAAACCTCCCGCCCCATCGCAAGGTCGCCGCGCGACCTAGTCTAAGGAGCTTGTGTAATGTCGGTATTCGGACGTCTGGGCAACCTGTGGAAGGGCTTTATCAACCTGTGGATCTCGGATGTCGAGAAAGAGCACCCCGAGATCGCCTACGAGAACGCCATCAACTCGATGATCGAGAAGTACACGGCGCTCAAGCGGGCGACCGCGGCGATCATCCGGCGGCGGGAGGAGCTCTCCGAGCGGCTCGGCGGGCAGCAGAAGGAGCTGGCGCAGATAAGCCACGACCTGAACGCCGCCATCGAGACCAACCAGGATGACCTGGCGGTGGTGCTCATCCAGAAGAAGAACGCCCTGGAGGCGTCGGTGACCGAGCTGCAGGCCGACCTCGACCTGGCGCAGAAGGACGCCGAGAGCGCCAAGACCTCGCTCCTGTCGGTGCAGAACGAGATCAAGAAGCTCAAGGCCGAAAAAGAGACGATGATCGCCAAGATGGCGTCGGCGCAGGCCCGCATGCGCATCCAGGAGCAGCTGGAGGGCCTGTCGGTGGACTCGGACGTCCAGGCGCTCGACAACGTCCGCACCCACATCCGCACCCAGGTCGCCCAGGCCAACCTCAGCAAGGAGCTCGGGGAGACCAACCTCGACTCGCGGCTGGCGGCGCTGCGCAATACCTCGGGCGATGTCACGGCCAAGCAGCAGCTGGCGCAGCTGAAGGCGGCGGCGGCGGCGCAGAAGGCGGCGACGGGCGGCAAGGTGATGTAAGAAGCAGGTGCCCCCCGCTGCGAGCGGCGCGGGGGCTCCCGGCACTCACGCGGCGACGGGACTTCCGTCGCCTTTTGCACTGCGCGGCAGGCCCCGGGCCGCCGCTGAGACCAAGGCGCGTCGGCTGCGGCCGATGGCGCGGAGAATCGCGATGAAACTTACGCCCTTCGCCAAGATGTTTATAGCCCTCATCATCCTCTCGGTGGTCGGCTATGTGCTGTACACCAAGCGCGACAGCGTGCAGCAGTGGGCCAACACCGGCCAGGGCGGCAAGCCCGCCGGCCAGCCCAGCCAGAAGGCCGACCCGGGCGGTCAGAGCGCCGTGGGCAAGGACGACTTCAGCGCCATCGGCGCCGCCCGCGAGGCGGGCAAGAGCGGCGTCACCGGCGTCGCCAAGCCCGAGGTCGGCTCCGGCAAGCTCGGTCGCAAGCTGGTGGTCGGCATCAACACCTGGGCCGGCCACGCCCCGGGCATCATCGCCAACGCGGGCCTGGCTGGCGGCGACAAGAACTCGATCTACCTAAGCAAGTACGGCCTCGAGGTCGAGTTCAAGCTGCTCGAAGACCCGCAGACCAAGCTTGCTGCGTTCATCAAGGGCGACATCGACATCATGTGGGACACCGTCGACTCGTGGGCGCGCGAGGCGTCGGCGCTGGCCGAGCAGGGCAAGGGCGGCAAGGCGATCCTGCAGCAGGACTGGTCGCGCGGCGGCGACGGCATCGTGTCGCTGTCCAGCATCAAGAGCGTCGAGGACCTGAAGGGCAAGAAGATCGCCACCACGCGCTACACGCCCTCGCACTGGCTGCTCCTTTACCTCTTGTCACAGTCGGGGCTGAGCGCCGCCGACAAGGCGGGGATCGAGAAGAACCTGGTGTTCACCGCCGAGGCGCCGCTGGCCGCCGCGGCGTTCAAGGCCAAGTCGGTGGACGCCGCGGTCACCTGGGAGCCGGATCTGTCGGGCGCCGTCAAGGCGCGCTCGGACGAGGCCTACATCCTGGTCTCGACCGCCGCCGCCACCAACGTCATCGCCGACTGCCTGGTCGTGCAGAGCGACCTCATCGCCAAAGCCCCCGAGACCCTGACCGCCTTCATCCACGGCTGGTTCGACGGCATCGAGTTCATCGGCCGCGACCCGGCGCAGGCCTACGCGGTGGTCGGCAAGGCGCTGAAGCTGTCCGAGGACGACGTGTCGGGCATGCTCTCGGGCCTCAAGCTCACCGCCTTCGCCGACAACGCGCTGTTCTTTGGCCTGGACGGCAACCGCTCGCAGTTCGAGGCGCTGTTCAACACCGCGTTCGTGGTCTGGCGCAAGCAGGGCGTCATCACCAAGGCAATAGACGCCAAGGACTTCGTCGACACCCGCTTCGTGGCGGCGCTGGCCGAGCAGTACCCGGGCCAGAAGGTGGTCGAGACGTTCAAGTTCGATCCGAAGAAGAAGATCGATCCGGCCAAGGAGCGGGCGATCGTCAACAAGTCGCTGACCATCTACTTCACCCCCGGCAGCGACCAGATCATGGCCGGCAGCAACTTCGTGCTCGACTCGCTCGGCGACACGATGACGGCGTTTGGCAACACCTACCTGCAGATCGAGGGCAACACCGACAACACCGGCTCGCGCACCGGCAACCGGACGCTGTCGCAGAAGCGCGCCGACTCGGTGAAGGATTACCTCATCAGCAACTTCAAGCTCGACGAGAAGCGCTTCAAGACGGTCGGCCACGGCTCGGAGAACCCGGTCGCCCCGAACTCCAATGAGGCCGGGCGCCAGCAGAACCGCCGCACCGACATCAAGGTCATCCTGAACGTGCAGTGACCATGGCCGACCCTGCACCTCAGCCCGCGGCGGCGGGCACCGCTGAGAAGGCCCGTTCCTCTGGGGCGGGCGCGGCTGGCGCGGCCAGCGCGGCTCCGGCCAAGGCGGCGGCGGCGCC
>DAOMZC010000877.1:0-3217 GCA_035437965.1 Pseudomonadota bacterium | reverse complement strand
GAAGGTCACCTCGCGCGCCTGGTTGGCCACCGGGCAGGCCGGCGGCAGGGTCGCCGCAGCGACGTGCTGGCCAGGATCCCAGGTCAGGGCCAGCGGGGAGGGCGGCGGCGCCGGCTGGGCGGCAAGCTCGGCGTGGGGGTGGTGGCGCAGCGCCTCTTCGACGAAGTGCAGCCGGTCCTGGCCGAAGAACAGCCGCGGCCCGCTGTGGCTGTCGACGATGAAGGTCGGGACGCCGAAGACGCCGGCCTCTAGCGCCTCGTCGGTGCGTTGGCGCAGCTGCAGCGCCGCCGCGGGACTGGCGAGGCCAGCAACTGCATCGGCGGCCGGCAGCCCGACGCTCTGGGCGATGGCCCCGAGCTCCGCCGGGTCATTTAGATCGCGGCCCTCTACCCAATACGCGCGGTAAAGCGCCGCGGCGAGCTCCGGCCGCGCCTCCCCCGGCGCCCAGCATAAAAGGCGCATCGCCGAGACGGTGCGCTGCGGGTGGCTGGCGGGGAAGCGCAGCGGCACCTCCAGGTGCTCGGCCCAGCGCAAAAGGTCGAGCCGGGTGCTGGCCTGCCGCGCCGCCGATGCGCCGCTCGGCTCGGAGCCCAGCGCCTTGAGCACGCCGCCGAGCAGGATCGGCCGGTAGTCGATGTGCGCCCCGAGGCGCGCGCACAGCGGCGGCAACAGCTGCGAGGCCAGGTAGGCGTAGGGGCAGACGATGTCGAAGTAGAAGCGCACCTCGGGCACGACGCGGCCCTTCTGGCCGGACCCGAAGGCGGTGTTGATGGCCGGCAGCGGGATGCGCATGGAGCGGGCTACTTGACGTCGAGCTCGATGGCGACCGGGCTGCGCTGGGGGTCGCAGGTGGTCTCGGTGCACACCGCGAAGCGCAGCTCGCCGGGCACCTGCTGCGCGCCGACCTTGTCGGCGGTCAGGGTGACCTCGAAGCTGCCCTCGGTCTCACTGAGCTTGGCGTCGGCCTTCTTGAGCTCGGCCTTGGCCAGCGTCACCCCGGCGGGCGGAGTCAGCTTGAGCGAGGTGGGGAAGTCCTTGTTGATGTGATAGCCGGCGGCGGGCTTGATGACGACCTGGGTGGTCGCCGGCTGGCCCTTCTTGGCGCTGACCTTGGCGATGTTCAGCGTGTAGGGCTTGCCGGCCATCGCCCCGGCGAGCTTACCGCCCTCGGCGGCCGGCGCCGCCGCCTGGCTGCTCCGGCCGCTGAGGACGAGCCCCCCGCCTACCGAGCCGAAAGTCAGGAGCAGGCCAAGGGCTACCGAACGGGTACCAAAATGAGACTGTCGCGACATGATGGGGCCTCCACGTTTGCACCAGTATAGAGAGGACGCGGCGACCCGCTAGCACCTTCATGGCCAGCCCGAGCTATTCAGCAAGCTGTTCAGCGCCGGTAATCACGGGCACCGGGCGGGCACCGGGCGGGCACCGGAGGGGCACCGGCCAGCGGGGGTTCGCCGCAATCGAAGTTGACCCGCCTGCCCGCGCTCGCTACGTTCGGCAAAAATGCAAAGAGCCGGCCTGCGCCCCGTCGTGAAGTCGTGGTTTCTGTTGACGCTGCTGGCCACCGCGGCCACCCCGGCCACTGCGGCCCAGGGGCAGCCCAAGCCCGGCGCCGCGCCTGCGGTGACCGCCCGCAGCCTGCCGGCGACAAGCGGCGTGCGCTCGGAGGCCCAGACCGTGCTCGCCGCCCCGGCCGAGGAGGTCGCGACGCTGCTCGCCGACCCGCGCAACTTCGTGCCGCTGTTCCCCGCCCACGCGGTGGACGTGCTCACCTCGGCGGCCGACCTGCAGGTGGTCGCGGTCGAGATGCGCAAGCCGTGGCCGGTGGGCACGGTGAAGTGGGTAGAAGAGGTCGAGAAGCGGCGCGAGACCGACGGCAAGTCGTTCGTCGTGCAGCGCACCGCGCACCCCGGCTACTTCAAGCACATGAGCGCCCGCTTCCACATCGCCCCCGACCCCGCGGCGGCGACCGAGCGGTGCATCGTAACCTACGAAGTGGCGATGGAGCTAAAGCGCTGGGCGCCCGAGTGGGCGCTTCGGCGCGGCAACCTGAACGGGATCATCGATACGATGACGCGGCTGCGCACCCTCGTCGCGGATCGCGGCAAGGAGCCGGCCGCGGCGGCTCACCAGTAGGCCTGCAGCATCGCCGAGCCGCTGTAGAGGTTCACGTCGTCCACCCGGTAGTGGCGCCCGGCGACGTTGATCGACTGCCGGAACGCCGGGTTCCAGTCGACCGGGCAGCTGAGGTCGACGCGCGAGGGGTTGCAGTTGCGGCCACCGTTGGCGGCGTTGCGGTCGGCGCCGTTGGGGTAGCTGATCGAGCCGGCGTCGTCCTGGGTGATGATGTGGCCCTGATCGCGCAGGTAGTTGAACGACAGCCGCAGGCGGGCGTGGTGGAACAGCTCGACGATGACCGACGCCTCGGCGGTGAAGGTCAGGTAGTTCTCGATGAGGGTGAGGCCGGTGAAGGGCTGCTGGTAGTAGGCGCTGGCGTTGGTGAGCAGCGCCCGCGGATCGCCGGACACCGCGGTCGAGGCGGACTGCCGGCAGGCGGGGTTGAAGGTGCCCTGGGTGATGGTGTTGCCGATGCCCGGACGGGGCGACGGATCGCGGTAGTTGAACGGCTGCGGCAGCGGGTTCTGATCGTCGCAGATTAGCGCGTTGGACGAGGCGAACACCTCCCATGCCTCGGAGTAGCCGCGGCCGAGGAAGTGGAAGTTGAGGCCGGCCTTGAAGTCGAGCGCCAGGCGGTGACCCTTGGCCTTGTTCTCGACCGGGGTGGCCTCGAAGCCGAACGTGGTGCCGGCCTGCTGCTGCGGCGAGGAGAACTTCTGGGCAAAGCCATAGTCGGGCTGCCAGGGCGAGCCGCTCTCCTTGCGGGGGATCGGGATGATGTAATAAAGGCCGAAGTACGGATCTACATACTTGAACTTGTGCGACAGCGCCGTGCGCACCACGATTCGGTGCACGCCCTCGGACACCCCCTGCCAGCCGCGCTGGCCCTGCGGATCGAGGGTGGTCGAGGCGTCGATCAGCGTCTTCTGGAGCGAGTTGTTGGGGTCCAGGTAGCTGCGGGTGTTGTCGTAGGCCATGATCGTCCCGACGGAGATCTGGCCCTCGACGCCGATCACCCAGGTGGGCTTGGTCGGATCGCGGCGCTGCGAGACCGGGGCACCGGTCAGCGAGATGTTGATCGTATCGAGCAGGTTCGAGC
>DAOMZC010000876.1:0-3226 GCA_035437965.1 Pseudomonadota bacterium | reverse complement strand
GGCCGCCCGCCGCGCGCCGAGTCCCCGAGGACCGCCGCATACGCCGTCGCCACCGCCGACGCCGGGCTGGCCCCGTAGGGCACCTGCCCCGGGGTGAGGTTGCGCTGCACCGTCTTGGCCACCCCGCCCGCCGGCTCGGTCGCCAAGTCGCTGGTGCTGCCTCTGCTGCCCGTAATGCTCGGCGGCGGCGCCGCGCCGGCCAGGCCTCTGCCGCTCGGCGGCGGTCCGGAACCGGCGACGCCGCGGACCAGGGTCGGGGCGAGGACGCCGACCTCGGCGCTCTGCTTTGGATCTTCCTGGTGCGTCGCCAGGAGCTGATCCAGGGCCTCGGCAATCTCCTCGGCGCTCGCCGGCCGCTGCTCCGGCTCCTTGGCCAGGCACTGCATGATCAGCGCCTCGAAGGCCGGCGGAATCTCGGCGCTCGCGTTCTGCTGCGACGGCGGCGGCGCCGGCTCGTTGACCGTCTTGGCGATGAGGGCGAGAAACGTCGGCGCCGAGAAGGGCAGGGCGCCGGACACCATCTGATAGGCAACCACCCCCAGCGCGTACAGGTCGGTGCGCGTCCCCAGGCCCCGACCTTCGGCCTGCTCGGGCGACATGTACTCGGGGGTGCCGAAAATGGCGCCGGTGCGGGTCAGCGAGCGCGCCGCCAGATCCTCGGCCGCCTCGTCCTCGGCCGCGGCCCCCGCCTCGCCGACATCGTGGATCAGCTTGGCGAGCCCGAAGTCGAGCACCTTGACCATCTGCCGCGCCGACTTGCCGCGCCGCACCAGCACGATGTTCTCGGGCTTCAGATCGCGGTGGATGACCCCCTGCTCATGGGCGTGCGCCAGCCCGAGGGCGATGTCGCGGGCGATGGTCGCCGCCCGTCGCCACGGCAGCGGCCCCCGGCGCAGCACCTGGGCCAGGTTCTCGCCGTCCAAGAGCTCCATCACCAGGAACAGCAGCCCGTCGTCGGTCTGCCCGAAGTCGGTGACCCGGATGATGTGGTCGTGATCCAGGCGCGAGGCCGAGCGCGCCTCGCGGTGAAAGCGCGCCACCGCCTCGGTGTCGCTGGCCAGCTCCTGGCGCAGGACCTTCACCGCCACCGGCTTGTCCATCAGGATGTGGTGGGCCCGGTAGACCGCGCCCATGCCGCCGCGGCCCAGCACCTCGGTCAGCCGGTAGCGCCCCGACAGGACGCGCCCGGACAGCGGGTCGTCGGGGAGCGCCGCGCGCAGCGGCGTGCCGTCGCGCGGACAGAACTGCTCGCCGCCGCTGAAGCTCGCCTTACAGGTGGGGCACAGGCTCAACAGCGCACCGGCGAGGCGAGGCTAGAAGCGCATCCCGCGCTTCGCCCGGTAGGTGAACCAGTCATAGGCCAGGTACGCGGTCGGCACCAGGCTGATCACGGCCAGCGCAGGCCCGACCGCCACCGCCGCAACTCCCGTCGCCACCACCGCGGCGCCGGCCATCAGGCCCTTCTTTTTTGCCGTCTCCTCGTCGCGCTCCCGAAGCGTGGTCATCGTGAACTCCCTGCGCCCAAAGCCCTGCCCGGCGTAGTCGCCGTCGAGGGACACTGCTAAACCGTAGCCGTCCGAGCCGAGGGTGTCAACCCGCGCGCCCATCACTCATAGCGTAGCGCGTCGATTGGGTCGAGTCGCGCCGCCTTGCGCGCCGGGTAATAGCCGAACACCACGCCGATCGCCACCGAGACGCCGAACCCGAGCGCCGCCCAGAACGGCGAGAAATCCGCCGGCGCGCCGCCCGAGAACCGCGACAGCAGCGTCGCCCCCAGCATCCCCAGGCCAATCCCGATGAGCCCCCCGGCGACCGACAGCACCACCGCCTCGACCAGAAACTGGAGCAGGATGTCGCGCTCGCGGGCGCCGATCGCCAGGCGCACGCCGATCTCGCGCGTCCGCTCGGTGACCGAGACCAGCATGATGTTCATGATGCCGATGCCGCCGACCAGCAGCGACACCGCGGCGACGTTGCGCAGCATGCCGGTCTGGGTCTCGACGATGCGCTGCTGGGTCTGAACGAGCTCGGCGAGGTTTCGGATCGTAAAGTCGTTGTCCTGCTCTTCGCTGAGCTTGTGGCGCTGGCGCAGGATCTGGATCACCTCGGCCTCGGCCTGCGCCAGATCCTCGTCGGAGGTGGCGCCGATCATGATCGAGCCGACGTACTGCCGGTTCTGGTTGAGGACCCGCGTGCGCAGCGTCAGCGACGGCACGAGCAGCACGTCGTCCTGGTCGCTGCCCATCGCCGACTGGCCCTTGGGCGCCAGCAGCCCGATCACCTCGCACGGCATCTGCTTGACCCGGATCTGCTGACCTATCGGATCACTGTCGCCAAACAGGTTCTGCGCCACCGTCTGCCCGAGGACGCACACCTTGGACGCGGTCTCGTTCTCGGCCGCCGTGAAGTAGCGCCCGCGCGCCATCGGCCAGTCGCGGATCAGCACGTACTCGGGCGTCGTGCCCAGGACCTGCGTCGACCAGTTGAGGTTGGCACTGATGATCTGGGTCACCGTGCGGTCGATCGGCACCGCGTAGCGCACCGCCCGCGCGCCCAGCAGCGCCTCCACGTCCTCCCGCATGAGCGGCCGCCCGCTGCCGGCGCCGCCGCTGAAGCCGCCCTGCACCGACGCCCCCGGGACGACCATCAGCATCGACGAGCCCATCGAAGCGATCTGCGCCGCGATCATCTTGCGCGCGCCCTCGCCGGTGACGACGGTGACGATCAGCGCCGCCACGCCGATGATTACGCCGAGCGCGGTCAGCCCCGAGCGCATCCGATTACGCAGTAGGCTCCGCAGCGCCAGCCGGAACGCCATCCGCCACATCATCATCATGGCGCTGCCCCTTCCCCTTCTTCGTCGTGCCAGGCCAAAAGGTCCGCGGCCGCCGAGCGCGGCTGCACGCGGTCGTCCGAGCGCAGCCGACCGTCCTTGACGACGAGCTTGCGGCCGGCGTACTGCGCGACGTCCGGCTCGTGAGTGACCACCAGGATCGTCAGGCCCTCGCGGTTGAGCTCCTGTAGCAGGCTCATGACCTCCAGCGAGGTGCGCGAGTCGAGGTTGCCGGTCGGCTCGTCGGCGAGCAGGAGCAGCGGCCGGTTGACCAGGGCGCGGGCGATCGCCACCCGCTGCTGCTGCCCGCCCGACAGCTGCGCCGGCGTGTGATCGGCGCGCTCCTTGAGCCCGACGCGGGCCAGCGCCGCCAGGGCGCGCTCGCGGCGGTCC
>DAOMZC010000875.1:0-3236 GCA_035437965.1 Pseudomonadota bacterium | reverse complement strand
CGTGAGCTGCGGCGGCTGTGCAGCCTGTGGCGCCAGCCTCCGCTACAGAACGCGGCCCTGGTCGGGCCCCGGCGCGCCGGCAAGACCTCGATGCTGCTGACGCTCAAGAGCGCCGCCGCCGGCGGCCTTCCGCGCCCGGATCAGAAGCTCGACTTCCTCGCCGCCGCCAGCGGCTGCCAGTTCATCTATGTCGACTTCCAAGATCCCCGGCTGGGTACGGTCGATGGGCTGCTGCGACACCTGCTGCATGGGCTGCGGCTGCCGGTGCCGAGTAGCTGCGGGATGGAGGACTTCATGGACGCGGTGGGCGGTCGGCTGCCCACTTCCACGGTCATCCTGCTCGATGAGATCGGGGTGGCGCTGGAGCGCTACCGGGAACTCGACGCGGCGTTCTGGGAGGGTCTGCGCGCCCTCTGCACCAGCCAGTCCGGCGGTCGGCTCGGCTTCGTCCTGGCCAGCCACAAGCCGCCGCATGAGCTGGCGCAGCAGAGCCTTGGCGGCTCGCCTTTTTTCAATATCTTCGGCTACTGCGCCACGCTCGGCCCGTGGAGCGAGCCGGAAGCGCGCAGCCTGGTCGCGCTGTCCCCGCTGCCGTTCGCCGAGAGCGACATCGCCTGGATGCTGGAGCACAGCCAGCGCTGGCCGGTCCTTCTGCAGATCCTGTGTCGCGAGCGCCTGCTGGCGCTCCAGGAAGGGGAAGAGGGCGAGGACTGGCGCGAGGATGCGCTGCGCCAGCTTGCGCCGTTTGCCCATCTTCTCAAAGAGAACTCCTAAGGGCTACTCTCATGGAAACCACTGCCAAACGTCCGGCCCTTGGGGCTCTGCCCCAGAGCCAGCCGACGCTCCGGCTCCTCTTCAGCGGCTCTGCCGGCATCACCGTGCGGCCGCCGCATCCGCTCGCCGAAGGGGCCACCCGGTTGGGTCGCGCGCTCGATGGCCCCGGCATCCTGCTCGCCGAGGATCGCCAGGTCTCACGCCTGCACGCAACCGTGTACCGCGATGCCACGGGACTGCGGGTGGTCGATGCGGGGAGCCGTAACGGCACCGCGATCAACGGGCGCCCGATCAGCACCGACGCGGCGGGCCAAGAGGCCGGCGCGCCCAGCCGGCTGGCCGATGGCGATGTGCTGCGGCTCGGCGACTCGTTCCTCCTTGTGCGTGACGAACCCCTGCTCGCCGCCGATGCGGCGATCCCGGAGCTCATCGGCCGCTCCCCGGTGATGCGGACGCTGCGCCGCACCATCAAGCAGGTGGCGGCGACGCCGGCCATGGTGCTGCTGTTTGGGGAGAGCGGGACCGGCAAGGAGCTGGCCGCGCGCGCCATCCACGCGCTGTCGGGCCGCAGCGGTCCATTTGTCGCCATCAACTGCAGCGCCATTCCCGAGAGCCTGGCCGAGAGCCAGCTCTTTGGCCATGTGCGCAGCGCGTTTACCGGCGCCACCGCGCACCCCGGGCTCTTCCGCGCCGCGCACGGCGGCACCCTGTTCCTGGATGAGGTGGGTGAGCTCCCGCCGGCCCTGCAGCCCAAGCTCCTGCGGGCGTTGGAGGAAAAGGCGGTGCTGCCGGTGGGCGCCACCCAGCCGGTTCGCTGCGACGTGCGCGTCGTCGCCGCTACCAATCGTGTGCTCGGCCAGCAGGTCCAGGAGGGCCGTTTTCGCGGCGACCTGCTCGCCCGGCTCGCCGAGTTCACGCTCGCCCTGCCGCCGCTGCGTGAGCGCCGGGAGGACATCCTGCTCCTGGTCGAGAGCGTGCTCAAACAAGCAGAGCCGCCGCCGCGCCTGCACCCCGATCTGGTCGAGAAGCTCCTTAACCATGACTGGCCGTATAACGTCCGCGAGCTCTTAAAGACTGTGTCCGAGCTGCTCATTCGCGGCGCGGGGAGCGACACGCTGAGTCCAGAGCTGTTCACGGCACGCCTCGGCCTCGGCGCGGCGCCGCCGACTCCCGGGCTCGCCCCGGCGCCGCCGGGCGGATCGAGTCCTCATCCACCGCCGGGCGCGGCGCCGGACCAGGACGTGGGCCCCCCGGCGGCCAAGAAGTTCAAGCGGGGTCCGATTCCGACTGCGACCGCCCTGCGCGCTCTGCTGGTCAAGCACAAGGGAGTGGTGGCAGATATCGCGCGCGAGATGCAGCGGTCCCGGGCGCAGATCTACCGCTGGCTGCAAGCGCGCGAGCTCGACGCGGATCAGTTCAAGGAGTAGTGCCTCGCTGTGGTGAGCAGGCTGCCGCGCCGCTGGTCTGGCGACGATGCAGCGCGCTTTCCGGGGTCCCCAGCTAACGCCGCTGGCATGGCTGGTGCACATGCGCTCGTGCATCTCCCTAACCCTGCACCGTGAGGACCTTCCATGAATCCGCGCCTCTTCCGCACCCTCGTCCATTCCCTGCTCGCCGCATCGCTGCCCCTCTCGGGGGCAGGCGGCTGTGGCGGTACCTGCAGCCGCTACCAGACGAGCGAGATTTCGGACACCACCGACGTGCGAGCACTCGTCGCCCCGGACACCTGCACGTCTCTGTGCGGCCCAACGATCAGCACCTGCGAGGTCGTCATCCAGGGAATGAGGCCCCTCACCATCGACTGCAGCGGCGCGCCCGCGGTCACCCCGCCGACTCGTGAGCTCTTCATCTCGGTGGCCGACTGCAGTCTGGTCTGCGACGGCGAAGCCGCTAGCTGCTCCATCTACCAGATCAACGATGGGACTACCCTCCAGGCCACGGTTAACTGCGCCTCGACCTATAGCTGCTTCAGCTTCCCCTCGGGACGGCGGCCGGCCGAGCTCCAGCTGCCCACCTGCGAAGTGGACGATGAGGTCGGCGCGCTCTTCGCCACCGCCACGCAGCTCGAGGCCGCGTCGGTCGATGCCTTCGCCATCCTCGCCGCGGAGCTGCGGGCCCACGGCGCGCCGGCGGGCCTTATCGTCGGTGCCGAGCGCGCCCGCAAGGACGAGGTGCGCCACGCCCGCATGACCGCCGCGCTGGCACGCCGCTTCTCCGCCTGCCCCGTCCCGCCCATCGTGACCCGCCGTGAGGTCCGCTCGCTCTTTCAGATCGCGCTGGAAAACGCCGTCGAGGGCTGTGTGCGGGAAGCCTACGGCGCGTTCCTGGCCAGCTGGCAGGCCGCGGCGGCGACCGATGAATTCGTCCGCAAGGTCATGCGCCGGATCGCGCCCGACGAGATCCGCCACGCTGAGCTGGCGTTCGCGGTCGAGGACTGGATCCTGCCCCAGCTGTCGGCGGCG
>DAOMZC010000874.1:0-3240 GCA_035437965.1 Pseudomonadota bacterium | reverse complement strand
CCAAGGCGTGGACCGCCATGGAGCACGCGGTGAGCTGCTACGAAGAGGCGCTGCGCCGCGACACCCGCTGTCGCCCGGCGGCCCGCGCCCTGGTGGCGCTGTACCGCACGCTGCAGCGGCCCACCGAGCTGCTCGCCGCCATGGCACGCCTCTTGCCGCTGCTTCGCGACGACGGCCAGCGCCTGGCGCTGCTGCTCGAGATCGGCCAGGGCGCGAGCGAGCGCGCGGCGACCGGCCAGGACAGCACCGAGGTCGTCGAGTACGCGACCGAGCAGGCGAGCAACGCCTTCACCGAGGCGCTGGCCATCGAGCCGGGGCACCCGGGGGCGCTGGGCCGCCTCATCTCGCTGTGCCAGCACGGCGGGCGCTGGTCGCTGCTCGCCGAGACCCTGGAGCGGGCGCCGCAGACCCCGGCGATCCTCGCCGCCCTGCGCGAGGCCTACGAGAACCTCGGGCAGCCGGCCGACGTGGCGCGGGTGCGCGAAAAAGAGCTCGGCCAGCTCACCGACCGGAACGAGCTCATCGCCGCGGCGCGCGCCCTGGCCGAGCTCTATCAGCGGCTTGAGCAGCCCGACAACGAGGTGCGCGCCTGGGAGCGCCTCTACGAGCTGGCGCCCGCAGAGCTCGGGCACGACGACAAGGTGCTGCTGGCGCTGGAGCGCCACTACGGCGAGACCGGCCGCCACCCCGAGCAGGCGGCGCTGCTCAACCGCGCCCTCGCCCACCTCGGCGAGCAGCTGGCGCTGAGGCCAAGCGCCGCCGCCGAGCTGCGCGAGCAGCGGCGGACCGTGCTGTTGCGGCTGGCCGGGGTGCAGCGCGACTCGCTGGCCGCCCCCGAGCAGGCCACCGCGACCTACGAGCAGATCGTCGCCGAGTGGCCCGCCGACCGGGCGGCGCTGCAGGCGCTCGGCGGGCTGTACGCGCGGACCGAGCGCACCGACGATCTGAAGCGCACCCTGGGGCAGCTCCTGGAGCTCACCAGCGAGCCGGGCGAGCGGTCCAAGCTCCTGCAGCAGCTCGCCGAGCTTTATGAGAAGCTCGGCGACCAGGCGACCGCCTACAAGCACTTCGGCGAGGCGTTCTACCTCGATCCGACAAACCGCGCCGCGTTCACCGCCTACGAGCGGCTGTGCTACCGCCGCGAGCAGTGGACCGAGGCGCTGCGCATGTACGAGGCGGCGCTCAAGCTCATCGAGACGCAGAAGAGCCGCTCGTACCGGCCGGCGGATCTGTACCTGCGGCGCGGCCAGGTGCAGCTGCAGTACCTGCAGCAGGTCGACGAGGCCGCCGCCAACTACCTGCGCGCCCTGGAGTCGGACGCCGAGAGCGACACCACCCAGGCGACGCTCGAGCGGATCTACGCCAGCCGCAACCAGTGGAAAGAGCTGCTCACCGCCTACGAGCGGCGCGCGCAGCTCGTACGCGACGACGGCAAGCGGGTCGAGATCCTGCGCCGCGGGGCGCGCGTCGCCACCGCCAAGCTGCGCGACGTCGACGAGGCGGTGCGCTTCTACGAGAAGCTGCACACCGTCGACCCCACCGACAGCGAGGCCCTCGACGCGCTGGAGGTCCACTACGACCGCACGCGCGAGTACGAGAAGCTCATCGGCCTCTTGTCGACCCGGGTCGCGCTGTCGGTGGACGAGCAGCAGATCATCGGCCTCAACATGCGCATCGGCCTCCTGTGCGAGTCGCCCGAGGGCCTGCGCGATCACGACCGGGCGATCACCGCCTACCGCCACGTAGTCGAGCAGCAGCCGACGCACCGCGAGGCGCTCGACGCCATGGCGCGCCTGTTCGAGGCCAACGAGCGCTGGGCCGAGCTCCTGGACGTCACCAAGCGGCAGATACGGCTTGTCACCGACCGCGCCCAGAAGTCGCTCCTTTATTTCAAGTGCGGCTCGGTGACCGAGGCCAAGTTCGGCAAGGAGGACGACGCCATCCGCTACTACGAGGCGGCGGTGCGCACCTCGGCGACGTGTCTGCCGGCCCTGCACAGCCTGCGCGACATCTATATTCGGCGCGAGGACTGGGTGCGCGTCACCCAGACCCTGGAGCTGGAGTCCAAGCTGTGGACCGACGACAAGGAGCGCGCCGGCATCCTCGCCCACATCGGCCAGCTGTACCTCGACAAGCTCAAAAACCCGGAGCGCGCGATCCAGTACTACGAGAACGCGCTCAGCGTCGACAAGGACTGCCTGCCGGCGCACCGGGCGCTGTTCGCGGTGTACTTCGCGCGCAGCGACTGGCCGCGCGCCTTCCAGGCCAGCCAGGTGCTGCTCACCAAGGCCAACCGCGAGGGCGAGCCGAGCGAGCGCAGCGCCTTCCAGAGCCGCCGCGCCACCGTGGCGCTGCACGTCGGCCAGCTGCGCATCGCCTGCGAGAGCGTGATCATGGCGCTCGACATCTGGCCCGAGAACACCACGGCGCTGGAGATCCTGGCGACGCTGTGCCGGCACAAGCACACCGGCTACGACTTCGCCGTCACCTGCCGCGAGCTGGAGAAGCAGTACCGCCGCCGCGGCCTCTCGCGCTGCCTGGCGCTCTTGCTCATCGCCCAGGCGGCGCTGGCCGAGCGCGCCGCCGACGTCGACAACGCCGAGGCGCTGCTCATCGAGTCGACGCGGCTCCTGGTCGACGAGTTCCTGCCCTTCGAGGCGCAGGCGGCGCTGTATGAAAAGATGCGCCGCTTCGAGGCGGCGCAGACAGTCATCCAGTCGTTCATCGCCCGCTGCGACACCGCCGTCGATCGCGACGGCGTGCTCGACCAGCTGGTGCGGGCGCAGCTGCGGCTGGCCGAGATGTACAGCGAGGCGACGCTGGAGGCCGACAAGGCGGTGGTCGCGCTGCGCGCGGTGTGCGCCGAGGAAGCGCGCGCCGGCGGCCAGAGCAAGGTGCCGCCGCACCTGTGGCGCAGCGCCCGCTATCGCCTGGCCCAGGAGCTGTACCTGCTCGGGCGCTATGGCGACGCGCGCGGCGAGATCGAGGGCCTCATCGGGCTCGCCACCCAGCGGGGCCCCAGCCCACGCTCCGACGGCAAGCGGGTGACCAACGCCAACACCGCGGTCACCGCCCGCCACGCCATCGTCACCGCGACGAGCCAGACCGAGCCGAGCGGCCCGCTCGCGACCAGACCGGCGCCGAGCTCTGGCTCGGCGGCGCGGCCCGAGCCGAGCGGCAGCACCGCGCCGCCCTACGAGCTGGCCCGCCACTACGGCTACCTCGGGCGCATCCTCGACG
>DAOMZC010000873.1:0-3244 GCA_035437965.1 Pseudomonadota bacterium | reverse complement strand
GCCGCACGGCGTGCACGGCCCCGCCCTGGTGATGGGCCCGGGCTACCAGCTGCAGCACGCCGGCGTCGCCCGGCCGCTCACCGAGCACGTCATCTACGAGCTGCACGTGGGCACCTTCACCGCGGCCGGTACCTACGCCGCGGCGCAGCAGCGGCTGCCGGCGCTGGCGACGCTCGGGATCACCGCCATCGAGCTGCTGCCGCTGTCCGCCTTCCCCGGCCAGCGCGGCTGGGGCTACGACGGCGTCGCGCACTTCGCGCCGTTTGCGCCTTATGGAACGCCGGACGAGCTGCGCCAGCTCATCGATGCCGCGCACCGGCTCGGGCTCGCGGTGTTCCTCGATGTAGTCTACAACCACTTCGGCCCGTCGGGGAACTACCTGTGGAGCTACAGCCCGACCTACTTCGCGCCGGAGATCCGCAACGCCTGGGGCGCCGCGCCCGACTTTCGCCAGCCGGTGATGCGGCGCTACGTCCTCGATAATGCGCTGTACTGGCTGGGCGAGTTCGGCTTCGACGGGCTGCGCCTTGACGCCACCCACGCGATGATCGATCTGTCGCCGCGCCACATCCTGCGCGAGCTGGTGGAGGTCGTGGCGCAGCGGTTCCCGGCGCCGCGCAAGCTGCTGTTCGCCGAAGACGATCGCAACGAGCCGGCGCTGGTGAGCGAGCTCGGTCTCGATGCGCAGTGGGCGGACGATTTCCACCACGTGGTGCGCGTCACCCTGACCGGTGAGCAGGACGGCTACTACGCCGCCTACGCCCCCGGCGCCGCCGGCATCGCCGAGACCATCCGCGGCGGCTGGTTCTACCGCGGCCAGCCCTTCCCGACCCACGCCGACCGCAAGCCGCGCGGCAAGCCGGCCGACGCGCTGCCCGCCGCGGCGCTGGTCTACTGCATCCAGAACCACGATCAGATCGGCAACCGCGCCCTCGGCGAGCGGCTGTGCGCGAGCGTGCCGCTTGCAGCGTACCAGATGGCCTCGGCGGTCCTCCTGTTCCTGCCGATGACGCCGCTCCTTTTCATGGGTCAGGAGTGGGCCGCGTCGTCCCCGTTCCAGTTCTTCACCGATCACGACGCCGAGCTAGGCCCGCTTATCTCAAAGGGCCGGCGTGAAGAGTTCAAGGGCTTCGCGGCGTTCGCCGATCCGCACCTGCTCGCGCAGATCCCCGATCCGCAGGCCGCCGAGACGTTCGCGCGGTCCCACCTGCGCTGGGAGGAGCGCGAGGACGAGCCGCACCGCAGCACGCTCGCGCTGTACACCGAGCTCCTGCGGCTGCGGCGCACCGATCCGGTGCTGCGGACGGCGGGGCGCGCCAACCTGGCCGTCGAGGCGCACGGGGAAGTCCTGGCGATCCGGCGCTGGCTCGGGAGCAGCGAGCGCGTGCTCTTCGCCAACTTCGCGCCCGCGCCGGTGCCGCTGGCCAAGCTGGTGGGTGCTGGCGGCGCGCCGCTGCACGAGCTCCGTCCGCTCTTGCGCACCGGCGCGGCGCCCGGGGCGGCAGACACCCTCGCCGGCTATGAGGCGCTCCTGCTCAGCAGCGCGGACCGCTGAGCAACGCCCCGGCGCTCATCAAGGGCGGAGGGCAACCGCGAGCACGGCGACCCCGAGGTAGAGCCCGATCTCGACCGTCTCGATCCACGGCTGCCGCTTGGCGAGCGCGCCCCAGATGTGAACGCCACAAAGCAGCGCCCCGGCCGCAGCGATCAGGTCGAAGACGATCACGCTCTGGCGCGGATGCGGCGCGGCCCGCAAGCACGCCAGACACACAGCGATGGCGAGCGCGCCCAGGCAGCGGCCATAGTAAAGCGCCAGGTCGTCTCCCTCGTTGACTTTCCAGCGGAAAAGTCGCGCCCAGCGGAAGGGTGCCGCAAAGATCGGGATGGCATACACGATCAGAAACAAGGTCGGCGCCACGATGAGAAACCAGCTGGCTGCGGGATAGTCTGGGTCGATCATGACTCCCATCCTAATACCTTCGCCAGACGCGGCCACACGAGCCGCCGCTGTAGCATTCCCGCTGCTGGCGCGACGCGCTACAGAAGCCTGCTTCAGCCACGCGCCCCTGGACTCGAGCGTGCGCGTATGGGATGGTCGCTTTATTCTTTAGTCATGTGCCGATCGGGAGTGGTTCATGCCTGCTAGCCTGCTCGCGCTGCTGGACGACATCGCTTCCGTCTTGGATGATGTCTCGATCCTGGCCAAGGTCGCCGCCAAGAAGACAGTCGGTGTGGTCGGCGATGACCTGGCGCTCAATGCGCAGCAGGTGGCGGGCGTCAAGGCGGACCGTGAGCTGCCCGTGGTGTGGGGAGTCTTCAAGGGCTCGGCCCTCAACAAGGCCATCCTCGTGCCCGCCGCGCTGGCGATTAATGCCTTCATTCCCTGGGCGGTCACGCCGCTCCTGATGGCGGGCGGCGTATTTCTGTGCTTCGAGGGGTTCGAGAAGCTCGCCCACAAGTTCCTGCAGAGCCAAGCAGAGCGGGCCGGCAAGCCCGCCCAGCGCGCGGCGGCACTGCCGGATCCTGCCATCGATCTCGGGACCCCAGAGAAACAAAAGATCAAAGGTGCGGTGCGGACCGACTTCATCTTGTCGGCCGAGATCATTGCGATCACGCTCGGCACCGTGCGGGCCAGCGCTTTTGCGACGCAGGTGATCGTGCTCTCGGGGATTGCCGCCCTCATGACGGTGGGCGTCTATGGGCTGGTGGCCGGTATCGTCAAGCTGGATGATGGTGGCCTTTATCTCAGCCGCGTGGTCGGCACCGGCGGCGCGGCCGGACTGCAGCGGGCCTTGGGTCGCTGCATTCTGGCGGTGGCGCCCTGGTTCATGAAAGCTCTGTCGATCGCGGGCACCGCTGCCATGTTCCTGGTCGGCGGGAGCCTCTTGACGCACGGCATCGGCGCGCTGCACCGCGGCAGCGAACGGCTGGCGCACGCCGCGATGGAATGGGGCGGTGACTTTCTGGCGGCGCTCACGCCGCTGGTGGTGGATGGACTGACGGGCCTTGTCGCGGGCGCGGCGGCTCTGCTTGGGTGGACGCTGGTGCAGCGCTTGCGCCGCGCGCGGGCTGGCAAAGCGCTGCACGAGCGCAGGCAGTAGCGCGACATCGGCTCGCTTGACGTTCCAGCGCATTTCCACTTGCCTCTGGAAACCATGTTGCTCGCCGCAAGGCTCGCTCCGAACAATCCCCGGTGAACGATGCCGAGCTCGTGGGCGCGGACCAGGGCGCTGGCCAGCTGCCG
>DAOMZC010000872.1:0-3248 GCA_035437965.1 Pseudomonadota bacterium | reverse complement strand
ATCTCGCCAAGGGGCGTCGTGTCATGGTCGGCAAGGACGTGCGCGACATCGTGGTAGGCGGCGGAGTCCGGAATGCCGGCCGGCTCGCCGGGGAAGCCGAATCCGAGCTCGGTCAGGTGCTTCCAGTACTCGCGCCCGAGGGTGCCTTCGGGAAGGAGGCCCAGCCGCTTATAGTCCCAGACCTTGTTGCGGTTCACGGTGGTCTTAAATAGGAGCGCGCCTGCGAACCGCAGGACGCCCGGGACCCCCTCGGCCAGCCGGGCCTCGCCGACCATCGTCGTCAAGCCGCGCCGCGCGGTGAGGAGGCGCGCCTTTAGCCGCTGCCCCTTGACCAGCGCCTCCAGGACGGCGAGCACCGGCTCGGTCGTGGCGAGCTCCCGCGCGAGCTCGTGGATGAAGGCGACGGACTCTTTGCGGACCGGGTTACTCAGGAGCGCGGCGATCGCGGCAAGCTGAATGAGCCGCTTGCGCCGATGGGCCCCGGCGATGCGTACTTCCTGCGGCCGTATGACCGGCGGATCTTGCGCGGGCAGCGCGAAGTCGGTGATCTTGGCGTAGGTCTGAAGGAACACCCGCTCGGGCGGGGCAAGGGACTCCCCCGGATTGAGGGCGGTGCGCAGCACCTGGAATACGGTTTCTAGCTCTTGTGAATTAAATACCCGGATATCCATAATCAACTCTCTTTCTTGTACTGGCTGACTGCGGACAGGATCTGCTCGGCGATGCCGGGCGGGAGGCTCTGGGCGGCCTCGAAGACTGCCGCGACTCTCTCAAGGCTCATCTGATCAAGGAGGCGCGCTCCTTTTTTGCTGCAGGTAAGCACCTTCGCCCGCGCATCTTGCGGGTTCTCGCGGCGCAGGAGAAGCCCCTTGTCGACGAGCCCCGAGACGAGGCGACTCGTCGCCGAGGTCGACAGATTCAGCTTGCTGCCGAGCGCCTGGACCGACAGCCCCGCGCCGGCGCCCCCGACCACATGGAGGGCGGCGACCTCGGAGATGGTGAAGCTAGTCTGCGCCAAAAAGGCGCTCAGCTTCTGGATGATGTGGGTGAACATCGCCCGGGTGAACTGCTCGACCGGGGTGCCGAGAAGGGCTGCTGCTGCTGCTGCTTGGGCGTCCTTGGCGTTCATGTTAGACAGCATAGCTTTTAGTTGCGCGCGTGCAACAAATTAATTGCAAGCTCGCAAATATTTTTTCGGACTGCCGCTTGGCGGCATTTTTGCTCCCTTGCGCGCCGGCCGCGGGCGTGGTCTTATCCTGACGAGGGCTCCATGACCGATCTGCTCGCCGCCCGTTCGCAGATGGCCCTATCGCTGGGCTTCCACATCCTTTTTGCCGTCGCCGGCATCGCGATGCCGCTGCTCATGGTGGTCGCCGAGTGGCACGCGCTGCGCAGCGGCGATCCGGTCGACCTGGCGCTGGCCAAGCGCTGGGCCAAGGGGACGGCGATCCTGTTCGCGGTGGGCGCGGTGTCGGGCACCGTGCTGTCGTTCGAGCTCGCGCTCTTGTGGCCGGGGTTTATGGGCTTTGCCGGCTCGATCATCGGCATGCCGTTCTCGCTGGAGGGCTTCGCGTTCTTCACCGAGGCGATCTTCCTTGGCATCTATCTGTACGGCTGGCGGCGGGTACCGCCGCGGGTGCACCTGGCGGCCGGCGTGGTGGTGGCGGTGTCCGGCGCCGCCTCGGCGGTGTTCGTGGTCATCGCCAACGCCTGGATGAACACCCCGGTCGGCTTCCGCATGGTCGATGGGAAGGTGGTGGACGTCGATCCGCTGGCGGCCATGGCCAGCCCCGCCGCGCTGCCGCAGGTCGTGCACATGATCCTGGCCGCCTATGCCGCCATCGGAGCGATGGTGGCGGGCATCCATGCGCTCGGGCTCTTGCGCCAGCCGGCGGCGGCGCGGCCGCTGCACCGGCGCGCCCTGCGCATCGCCTTGTGGGTCGGCGGGGTGGCGGCGGTGGCGCAGCCGCTGTCCGGCGATCTGCTGGCCCAGGCGGTGGCGCGCAACCAGCCGGAGAAGCTGGCGGCCCTCGAAGGCCAGTTCCACACCCAGACGGCGGCCCCGCTGCGCATCGGCGGACTGCCCGACATGGACAGCCGGACGACCCGCTACGCCCTGGAGATTCCCTACGGACTGAGCCTGCTGGCGTTCCACGATCCGCACGCCCGGGTGCAGGGGCTGCTCGACTTCCCGGCCGAGGACTGGCCGGCGGTGCCGGTGATCCATCTGTGCTTCCAGGTGATGGTGGCGTGCGGCCTTTTGATGGTCGGGGTCACGCTGCTGGCGCCGCTCATCCATTATCGGAGTGCCCGGCGCCGCGCGGCCGGGTCGACTCCCGCCGACGCGGCGCCGCCGGACTGGCCGCGCTGGTTCCTGTGGCTCGTCGTGCTGGCGTCGCCGGCCGGCTTCCTCGCCATCGAGACCGGGTGGGCGGTGACCGAGCTCGGGCGGCAGCCGTGGATCATCTACGGCGTCCTGCGCACCGCCCAGGCAGTGACTCCCATGCCGGGGCTGTGGGCGCCGTTTCTGACCTTCACCCTGCTTTATCTCTTCCTGGCGATCGTGGTGATCATGTTGCTGCGCCGCCAGGTGGAGGACAGCGCTACGGGTGACATCAAGTCCGTGCTCGCGGAGTCGAGCCATGGCTGACGCGCTCGCCGCAATTGCCCTGCTGGCCCTTGTCTGTTACGGGCTGACCGGCGGCGCCGACTACGGCGGCGGGGTCTGGGACCTGCTGGCGCGGGGACCGCGGGCCGAGGCCCACCGCCGGCTCGTCAGCGACGCCATCGGGCCGATCTGGGAGGCCAACCACGTGTGGCTGATCCTGGTCATCGTCATCCTTTTTACCGCCTTCCCGATCGGCTTTGCGGTGATCGCGACGGCGCTGCACATCCCGCTGACCCTGATGCTGGTCGGCATCGTCCTGCGCGGCTCGGCCTTCACGTTCCGCAGCTATGACCTCGGGCACGGGGGGCTGGGGCATCGCTTCGGGACTCCCTTTGCCATCGCCAGCCTGCTCACTCCCATCCTGCTCGGGGTGAACCTGGGCGCGCTCGCTTCGGGGGGGATCGTGGTCGAGGGCGGCCGGGTGGTCTCGGGCTTTGTCGGACCGTGGCTGCGGCTGTTCCCTTTCGCGGTGGGAATCCTGGCGCTTTGTCTGTTCGCCTACCTGGCCGCGGTCTACCTGGCGGTGGAAGCGGCGCAGCGGAAGGAAGAGCCGGCGCTTGGCGAGGACTTCCGCGCCGGC
>DAOMZC010000871.1:0-3251 GCA_035437965.1 Pseudomonadota bacterium | reverse complement strand
GACGCGCCTTGGGTGACCTCGGTCTCGCGCTGCTCCGAGCGGTAGCCTACATGGCCCAGCACGACCTTGTGCTTGCCGGCGAACGCGGCCCGCTTGTACGGAGTGATGCCGAGCTCGGTGCCATCGACGAACACGGCGGCGCCGGCGGGCTGCGAGTAGACCTCCAGGGTACCGCGCGGTCGGCCGGCGTTCTGCAGGACGGCCTGGCGGGTGAGCTCGCCGAGCTTGTCGGCCGCCTGGATGTCGGTGCACTCCGGACACGGCGCTTCGAGGCGCGCGCCCATCGCGCCGACTCCGCCGTCGAACAGCGCGATGCTCAGCTGCAGCCCCGGCTTCTTTCCCGCCGGCGCAAGCGGCTTGGCGCGGAAGTAGACGACGAGCTGACTGTCGAGCAGGCGGCCCAGCCGCTCGAAGCACAGCTCGGAGTAGCAGCCCTGCAGCTGCGCCTCCCCGGCGATCACCGCCTCCACATCACGGACCGGAATCAGCTCGACCTGCATCGCCTGCAGCGCCTTCTCGACCGCGCCGCGCAGCTTCGCCTGCTCGGCGGGGGGCGCGCCGTCTTCCCGCGACTCGACAATCGTCGCGGTGGCGGCGTGGGCGGCTCCGCTCAGGCCGCCCCAGATGACTACCGGGACCAGCCAAGCAATCCATCGAGGAAGGGATAGGTCTTGGGACATCGCCGTGCGCATGGATCTTAGATGGTAGACCATCCAAACGGCTAAAGGAATCACCAACCCGGTTAAGCAGTCAAAACACGGACTTATCGAGAATAGGAGCCCGAGTACGGAGTCGCGGAGCTAGCAAGTCCCGCCTTGATTTTCGCGTTTTTGAAAGAGGTGTACCAATTGGTACAGAGGTGTACCGATTGGTACAGAGGAAGTGCGATCGTGCCGCTTCCGCTCGTCGCCGAGCGGCTCTAACCGAGGACCGGCTGGACGCAGTTTGTGAGATCAAACAGGAGGAACAGCAGCGCGGTCTCCTGAGCGGACAGGGAGCTCGTAACACAGCCGCTTGGGAATGGGAGGGTAGTCGCCGAAAGATCGAGGGCGGGGTTCGGGGTCATCGCGTCGTTGCCGCTTATGTGCATGTCGGTGAACACCATGCGCCCGCACTGGCTGGCCGCCGGTACGCCGATCGGCGCGAAGAACGAGAAGTACTGCTCGGCGACCTTGCCGCGCGTCGCGTCGTTGTAATAGACGAAGCGCTCGGTGCGGGTGTTGTCGATGGTCAGGACGCTGTCGCGGGCGTTCACGATCTGCAGGCTGCCGCGCGAGGACGAGCCGCCGACGTTGAGCAGCCAGTCGGCCAGGGCGTTGCCTTTGGGAGTGGTGGTGTAGATGCTGGCGGTGATCGGGGTCTTGTACTCAAAGCCGGCGGCCACGGTGGAGAACGTCGCGATGCTGTTCAGCGGCGCCGGACCGCCAGAGATCCAGATGTTGTGCCAGTGGGAGGCGAAGACGCGCCCGCCCATGTTGATGTAGTCGAGCAGAGCCTGGCGGGCGGCGGTGCTCTTCTCGGCGGGGTAGGTATTGCCCTCGCACGAAAACAGGACCGTGTCGTACTTCTTCAGGTTGTTCAGACTCGACCACCAGCCGGGCGTAGCGCCGTCGGAGGCCACGGTGAACGCGGCGCCGCCGTTGAGCGTCTTGGTGCATTTGCCCGCGCCCTGGGTGCAGTAGGAATTCGTTCCGCCGTGGCCGGCGAACAGGTTGATGCGGCCGTTGCCGCTCTCGGGCGTGAACTCCGAGTCGTCGATTCCGATCTTGCGCAGCAGGCACTCGATGGCGTCAAAGCCGCCGGTGGCGAGCGCGATCTTGGGGATGTCGCCCTCGCTCTGGTTGCGTGGCAGGCGGGTCAGCGTCGGATCGACGGTGTTGTCGGTACACTCGGCGACGGTCGAGACGGTGATCTGGCGCCGCCACTTGCCGAGCTGAATGACCAGCGGGACGTTGCTGCCGGTCGGTACGTCCTTGAGGGTGAAGCGGCCGCTGGCATCGGTGGTCGTGGTCACGATCGGCTGGCCGGAGGACGCATCGGTGCAGCGGTCGCACGAGGCGCCGGTGACGATCGGCGCGACCTGGCCGTTGGGGACGTAGACCGTCGCGTTGTAAAGCGGGAGGTTGCCGGCCGGGATGTTGACCTGCCCCTTGAGAGTGGTGGACTGCCTCCCTTGGGCCTGACAGTCGACGATCCGGCACTCCAGGTTGGTACATGGGATGGCCGAGTCGGTGCCCGATCCGCCGTCGGTGTCGCCGCCCGTGACCGAGTTGCCGTTACACGCCACCAAGGGCATAAACAGAATAAAGGACAAGTACGATGGAGCTCGCAGCATATAGTTCTCCTTTTAGCTAAATTAACATAAAGGAGCCCGCCAGGGAGCGTCGGCTCGACGAGCGGGCGCACCTTTTGCGCACGTGCCGCGGCCGCGGGACGGCGCGCGCACCGCAGAAGCGGAAGGAATTCCTACAGCTGCGCCGGCAGCTTCGCCGCGGCCGGACGACGGGCCCAGCGGGCGAGCGGAATCAGCGCCGCCAGCCACGCCAGGTGCAGGATCACGACGACCGCGATGAGCACCCGCAGCGGAACCTGCAGCAGCAGCGTCAAGAGCAGCACGAGCACCGCGCCGAGGCCCGTGCCCAGGCGCGAGGCCACGTCGAACACCGGCCGGTGCTTGCCGTAGCCGGCCCCGTGCAGCCGGACCAGCAGCCGCTCCGAGGCCGGCTCGTACAGGCCGCCCGACAGGCTGTCCTTGAGCACCCGCATCGCCAGCATGACCGCCAGCGCGGTCGCCAGCAGCAGGTAGCCGCTGCCGATGAGCAGGCAGGCCGGCACCGCCAGGACCACCACGCCCAGCCCCAGGTGCCGGATGATCCGCGAGGCGCCGCCCGCCGCGAGCAGCAGCCCGACGCCGTTCATCCAGATGGCGAGCGTTGCCAGCAAGCGGACGAACCCGCCGCCGCCGGTGGCCTGCTCGGAGAGGATCCAATAAAAGAGTGATTCCAGACAGATGGCGGAAGCCGCGGCGAACGCAAACGCCAGCGAGACGAGCCGCGCGTGCGGATCGCCGGTAAGAATGCGCAGCGTCAGCGCGAGCGTCCCCCCCCCTGGGTCGGCGGCGGCGGGCGCGGGCGCAGGCTCGGCGGGCGCGGGCGTCGACTCGACGGCGAACGAGGTCACGAGGGACGCGGCTGGCGTCGCGGCTGGCGTCGTCGCCGTCGCCGTCGCCGTCGGCGTCGGCGGCGCGCCCG
>DAOMZC010000870.1:0-3254 GCA_035437965.1 Pseudomonadota bacterium | reverse complement strand
GCTGGACGGTACCGGCATCCCCGCGGCCGGCGCCCCCGGCTGGCCGGGCTGCATGAGCGGCGGGGGCGGATGGGCGGCCGGATTCGCCGGTGCCGCCGACGCCGCCAGCGCCTGCATCTGCCCGGAGTTGGCGGCGGTAATCCGCGTCTCTTCGACGACCACCCGGCCCGACTTCAGCTCGCCGTCGACCTGACTGAGCGCCAGCTCGAGGTCGCGCATGGACGGGAAGCGCTGCTCGGGCTTCTTCGCCAGGGTCCGCAGGACCACCGCCTCCAGAGTCGCCGGCGTGTCGATCTCGGGCTTGCGCTTGCGCGGCGGGATGACCGGCTCGAACACGTGCTTGGTCAGCGTCTGCGCCGGCCGATCGCCGAGGAACGGGACGACGCCGGTGAGCATCTCGTACATGATGCAGCCGACGGCGTACTGGTCGACGCGGTGGTCGGTCTCCTGGCCGGTGGCCTGCTCGGGCGACATGTACTCGGGGGTGCCGAGCACCATGCCGACCTGGGTCAGCTTCTGCCCGCCGCCGACCTTGGCGATGCCGAAGTCGACGATCTTGACGAAGTCCTTCTGACCCTCGCGCTCGAGGAGGAAGATGTTCTCGGGCTTCAGATCGCGGTGGACGATGCCCTTGGTGTGGGCGGCGTACAGGCCGCGCGCCATCTGCGCCCCGATCGAGCACACCCGCGCCGCATCGAGCGGCCCCTCCTGGATCGCCTGGGCCAGCGTCGACCCCTGGAGGAACTCCATGACGAAGTAGGCATGCCCGTCGGCGAGCACGCCGAAGTCGGTGATGTCGACGATGTTGCTGTGGTTGATCTTGGAGGCCGACTTGGCCTCCTGGATGAAGCGCTGGACGGACGCGGTGTCCTGCGCCGCCTCCTTGCGCAAGATCTTGATCGCCACCGGCTTGTCGATAAGGACGTGGCGGGCCTTGTACACCACGCCCATGCCGCCCTCACCAAGCCGCGACTCGATCGCGTACCGACCGTCGATCGTCGTGTCGAGGATCGGGTCGTAGCTCGGGTCCTTGCCCGGCGATCCCGGCAGCGCGGTGCCATCCCGCGGGCAAAATTCAAGCACGTCTGGGTACTTGATCTGGCACTGGGGACAAGTCTTCACAGCCGACTCAGCTTACCCGGCCAACCGGCCTCAGGTCAATCTGCCGCCGCAGAGCTCACTCCAGGCCGCGGGCCCGCAGCTCGGCGTCGTCCTCGCCGCGAAGGTGGCCGAGCTCGTGGAGCAGGGTGGTGCGGATCTGCTCGATCAGCTCGCCTTTTTCGCGCACCGCGCGCAGGAGGTTTTTGCGGTAGAGCACGATCGCCCGCGGCTCGCAGTTGGGATCGGGCCTGGTCGTGGAAGGGTTCGGGGATGGGGTCGTGATTTGGGGCTCGGGCGCCGGCCCCGGTCGGGCGCCGGCCCGGGCGGCCACGCCGTCGGTGAGCTTGCCGGCCGCGCTCGCGAGCGTCGGCTCAGCGGGCAGGGGCAGGCCGCGAAACAGGCCGAGGATGGTCGGCGACAGCGGCGGATCTTCGGCGGTCAGATCGCCGAGCTCGGGGAGGTCGGCGGTCTCCAGGCTAACCCGCCGCAGATCGGCGCGCTGCTCGGGGGTCAGGCCCTGGACTTCTTTGTCGACCAGGGCGCGAAACTGCTCGGGGCTGACCGGCAACAGGTCGGGAAAGTCGCGCGGGGCGAGCTTCTGCGCCTGCGCCAGCTCTTTATCGGCCGCCGCCTGCTGGCCGAGCATCTCCAGCGTCAGGCCGAGGTTGTAGTGGGCCCAGGCGTCGCCCGGCTCGCGCTGCACTACTTCGCCGAAGGCGCGTCGGGCTTCGCCGAAGCGGCACAGATCGAGCAGCGCCATGGCCCGCTCGTAGCGCGCCTGCACGCTGTCGCTGGCGGCGATCGCCGCGTCCAGGCGCTGCAGCGCCTCCTGCGGGCGCCCCAGATCGTTTAGCCCCTGAGCCTCCAGAAGGAGGAGCCGGCTGAGCAGCGCCCGCGCGCCCGGGTCCCGCTCGCGGGCCTTGGCCTTGGCCGGGTCCTTGGCGGAATCGGCGGCGGACGTGCCGCGGCGCAGGCGCTGGCTGCCGCGGTGGGCGTACTCGACGCCGATCTCACTCAGCTCGGCGGTCGGGGTGAGGCGGTTTATGTACAGGTCGGCGGCGCCGGCCAGGGTCTCTGGGTCATCGGGCTCGATGGCCAGGGCGCGGGTGAATGCATCGCGCGCCAGCTCCAGCTGGCCGAGCTCCTGCAGCGCCAGGGCGCGGTTGTGCAGCGCCTCGACCGAGCGGCCGTCCAGCCGTAGAGCCTCTTCGGCACAGGCCAGGGCGGCCTCAAACTGCGCCGCGCCCGGTGAGGGCTCGGCAGCCAGCGTCCCGGATGTCCCCGCCACTGCTCCGGCGGAACCAGCCGGCGAGCCGGGCATTGCCGCTACTGCTTTGGCGGAACCAGTCGGTGAGCCGGACGGCTCCGCTGCTGCCCCGGCGGTCCCGGTGGGCAAGCTGGACCTGCCCGCCGATGTTCCGGCGGAACCGGCCTGCGCTCCGGACGCGGCCCCAGCGCTGAGCGCCGCCGCCTGGTTGGCCAGCAGCAGCCCCTGCTCGAACCGCTCGGCGGACTGCGCCAGCAGCACGCCGAGCGAGCGCGGTGGCGACTGCGCAGTGTCCTCGCGGAAGCAGCGGACGAGCGGTCGTGGCTGCAGCGGTGGCCTGCTGTCGGCGGCGGCACGGACTCCGCCGGCGCGGTCGGGGCGCTGCAGTCGGTCCGCGCGTTCCGGCGGCGCGGCGCGATTGGCCACCGACTCGGAGGCAGCCCCCGCGGGCGCGGCCGGCGACGGCTGACGGCAGCCTAGCTGGAGGCCCAGCCCGGCCGACAAAATCAATAATCCGCGCCAGCGGACCCACGACGACACATCTGGGATTATGGCAGAAACGGTCTCCTACCGGAATGTCGCCCGTCGGTCGCTCCACCGGGCGCTGCACGTGACTGGGAGGGAAAGCGGGGAAGCTGGGGTCGGCGCTCCGCAGCCATGGCCGCGGCCCGCTCCGAAGCCGGAGCTGAAGAAAGGCCGGGGTGAACGCGCGGTGGGGGAGCCGTCCTACGTCCGGTCAGGGCTCGGGCAGCGCCCCCAGCTTGCTACCTAGCAGGCAGAGGCAAAACTACTCCGCGACCCGATTTCGCGTCCGGCCGTGCAGGCAGCCACGAGGCTGCTCCGCGCGGCCCAGCACGAACTCGGGCCGCTCGCTACGTTTTGCCTC
>DAOMZC010000869.1:0-3255 GCA_035437965.1 Pseudomonadota bacterium | reverse complement strand
GCCTTGCCCGCCTGCACCGCCACCAGCAGCGCCCCGATGAGCCCCGGGCCGCGCGTCACCGCCACCGCATCCAGGTCATCCAGCGTCATCTCAGCTTGCGCCAGCGCCTCGGCAATGACCGGGATGACGCTCTGGACGTGCTGCCGCTCCGCGACCTCTGGCACCACGCCGCCCCAGCGAGCGTGGATGGCGGTCTGGGTGGCCACGACGTCGGCGCGCACCACCACCGGCGGCGACCCCGCGGCGGCGGCCTCGCCGGTGATTTCCACCACCGCGCACGCAGTTTCGTCGCATGACGACTCAAGCCCGAGCACCCGCATCGGCCCGGATGCTAGACCAGCGCCGGCGCTCCTGTCACCTGCTCCCGGCAGCGGCGGCGCGGCGCCCGCCGCTCACTGCGGCTCTTCCCCTTCGGCGCCGCGCTCTGCTGGCGGCGCGCCGCTGCCGCGCTCCAGGGTGCGGTACAGCGTCCGGCGATCGATGCCGAGGATCTCGGCGGCGCGCTTCTTGTTTCCGCCCTCCTCCTGGAGGATGAGGCTTATGTAGCGCCGCTCCAGCTCGGCGAGCGTCGGCCGATCATCGACCAGGCTGCTCGCCGCCAGCACCGGCGGCCGGCCCTCCCCATCGTGGACCTCCACCGGCAGGTCCGAGGGCAGGATGATGCCGCTCTTGCTCAGCGCCAGCGCTCGCTCGATCACGTTTTCCAGCTCGCGCACGTTGCCCGCCCAGCCGTGGCGCCGCAAGAGCTCCATCGCCGCGTCGGTAACCCCCGACTCGGAGCGGCCCTCGCGCTGCGCGTACTTGCTGAGGAAGTGGTCGACCAGCAGCGGAATGTCCTCGGGACGCTCGCGCAGCGGCGGCAGCCGGATGGTGACGACGTTGATGCGGAAGTACAGGTCCTCGCGGAAGCGGCCCTTCTGGACCTCGTCCTCGAGGTCGCGGTTGGTCGCCGCGACCACCCGCACATCGACGCGGATCGGCTCGCTGCCGCCGACGCGGCGGATCTCTCCCTCCTGCAGCACGCGCAGGAGCTGCGCCTGCATCTTGCCGTTGATGTCGCCGATCTCGTCGAGAAACAGGGTCCCGCCCTGGGCCTCCTCGAACAGGCCGCGCTTGCTCGCCACCGCGCCGGTGAAGGCGCCGCGCGCGTGGCCGAACAGCTCCGACTCCAGCAGCGTCTCGGTGAGCGCCGTACAGTTGACGGCGACGAACGGCTGCTGCGCCCGCGGCGAGTGGTTGTGGATGGCGCGCGCCACCAGCTCCTTGCCGGTGCCCGACTCGCCGACCACCAGCACCGTCGACATCGAGGCGGCGACCCGCGCCACCAGCTTGTACACCTCGAGCATCGCCGGCGAGCGCCCGACGATCTCGCGGATGCGGCCGCGACCGTCGCGCTTGAGGGCCCGGTTCTCTTCGAGCAGCCGCCGGCGCTCCAGCGCCCGCTCCATCGTCTGCACGAGCTCCCGCGGCTGAAACGGAAACTTCGAGATGTAGTCGTAGGCGCCCTGCTGGATCGCCTTCATCACGTTCTCGACGTCGCCAAACGCCGTCATCAGGATCACCGGCGTCTGCGGCTGGGCGCGCTGGAAGGCCGAAAGGACCTCCATGCCGTCGGGTCCATCGCCCAGCCGCACGTCGCTGATCACCACGTCGATCGGCCGCGCGCCGGCCGGCGGGCGCTGCGCCAGCTCGATGGCGCGCTCGCCGCTGGCGCACAAAGTCACCTCGTAGCCGGCTCCTTGCAGGATCTCGCCGACCACCCCGCGGAACGGCTCCTCGTCCTCAACGATCAGGGCGTGCGGCGTCAAAAGGTGCATCGCGCCCTACGGTACACGATTCGGATCCCAGCGCTACGTCGCCGCGAGGGTCAGCGGCAGCCGCACCGCGAAGGTCGAGCCCTGGCCCGGCGTGCTCTCGACGGTGATCGTGCCGCCGAGGGTGCGCGCCAGCTCGCGGCAGATCGACAGCCCGAGCCCGGTGCCGCGGCCGCGCCCCTTGGTGGTGTAGAAGGGCTCGAAGATGCGCCCGAGATCCTCGGCGGCGATGCCGGTCCCTTCGTCGCGCACCGACAGCTCGACCTGGGACGGCCCCCGCACGTCGGGGCCGGCCGGCGGCACCGGGCGCGCCGCGATCAAGATCCGCCCCGGCGGGGCCGGCACCGGCGCCCCCGGCTCGGCGGGCCTGGCCGCCAGCGTCGCATCTATGGCGTTGGTAAGCAGGTTGATGAGGATCTGCCGCACCAGGCCGGGGTCGGTGTAAAGCTCGGTCACCTGGGGATCGAGCTCGTGGACGATGCGCACGCCCGGCCGGCGCGACGCCGAGGTGGTGATACGCACCGCCTCCTCGACGAGCCGGCGCAGCTCGGTGCGGGCAATCGTCGGCTTGGCGGCGCGCGTGTGGTCCAGGTAGTCGCGGATGATCTTGGAGACCCGTGACAGCTCGCCGGTGGCGACGTGCAGCCGCTCGCGCAGGGCGGGCGGCACGTCCTGCCCGTAGGTCGCCAGCTGCAGGTGGCCGGACACCGCGGCGAGCGGCGTGCCGATCTCGTGCGCCAGCTGCGCCGCCAGCTGCCCGAGCGCCGCCAGCCGCTCCTTGTCGCCGAGCTCGCGCTGCACCTGCAGCAGCAGCTGGTTCATCTGCAGGAGCGCCTCATTCTTGGCCTGCAGGTCGCGCGTCGCCGCCGCGATGTCGTCGGCCAGGCGGGCGTTGAGGGCGCGGATCTCCTCGTCGGCCTGGGCCAGCCGGTCGAGCATGGCGTTGAAGCCGCGCGACAGGTTGCCGACCTCGTCGTCGAGCTCGTGGTCGACGCGGCGGTGCAGGTTGCCGTGCTCGACCTCGAGCATCGCCTGGGCGAGCGCCGACACCGGCCGCGCCACCACCCGGTTGACGATCCAGGCGGTGGCCAGGAGCAGCACCAAGAGCGCCCCGAACCCGGTGATCGCCGAGACGCGCAGCTGATCGCGCAGCACCTGATCGTAGCGATCGATGGGCACGGTGACGCGCAGCTGGCCGCGCTGCGGGCCGCTCGGATCGAGCACCCAGGTCGCCGAGAAGCAGCGCGCGCAGGCCGCCCGATCCTCGCTCGTCTTGATGTTGCGGCTGCGCCGCGGCGGCTGCGGCACCGTCGGGAAGATCTGGCCCCAGCGCGACGACGGGCCGCGCTCGGCGAGGCGCCACAGCGGCTCGACGCCGCGCTGGCTGGGGGCGCGCAGGTGCTCGCCGCTGTCCCACAGGGCGCGGCGGCTGTCGTAGGCG
>DAOMZC010000868.1:0-3259 GCA_035437965.1 Pseudomonadota bacterium | reverse complement strand
GGTGCTGCCCGCACAGCCGGCGCCCGAGCCCACGCCCGAGCCCACGCCCGATGCCAGGCCCGATGCCAAGCCCGATGCCAAGCCCGATACCAAGCCCGATGCCAAGGTCAACGAAGAGGCGATCTTGAAGGAATCGCAGGCCCTGGGCGCGGCGATGGCGCGGCTGCGCCAGGCGCACGACCCGGCCGGGGCGCTGACGCTGCTCGACTCCTATCGCCAGCAGTTTCCGCACGGACTGCTGCAGCCGGAGGCGGAGCTCCTCCGCATAAGCGCGCTGCTCGGTGTCGGCAAGCGGCGCGAGGCCCTGGCCGCGCTCGATCAGCGCCCGCTGGCCGATGACACGCCGCGCGGCATGGAGCTGCGCGTCACCCGCGGTGAGCTACGCGCCGAGGCCGGACGCTGCGCCGAGGCCCTCGTCGATTTCACCGCCGCCATCGGCCAGGTCCATGGCGAGCTCCTGGAGCGTGGCCTTTACGGACGCAGCAGCTGCCGCGCCCAGGGCGGCGACCCCGCCGGCGCCCACGCCGACCTGACCGAGTATCTGCGCCGCTTCCCCGCCGGCCGCTTCAGCGCCGCGGCGCGCCGCTCCCTCTCCTTATCCGCCCCGCCGCAGAAGTAAGGAGCCCTGATCACAAGGCGCGGCCCATCGCTCCCCCCGTCCCACCGGCGCTAAAAACCTCCCTGCCCCGCCCCGGAGTCCTTAAAATACTGCGTACCCCGCATGCCAGCCCAGATCGCCCAGACCATCCTCGACGGCTTCGACCTTCACTCCTGGCTCTTCCGCGAGTACTCGGTAAAGGCCAAGGAGCACTTCGAGCGCGGTGAGTGGGCCGCCGCTTGGGAGACCAACCTCGCCCGCCTGGAGATGTACGACCGCCGCGTCGCCGAGACCGTCGAGGCGGTGCTCAAGGAGTTCCCGCACGCGCAGACCGATGAGAAGCTGTGGCAGAAGGTCAAGCGGCTCTACATCGGCATCCTCTACAACCACCTGCAGCCGGAGTGCGCCGAGACCTTCTACAACTCCGTCGCCTGCCGCGTCCTGTCGCGCGCCTACTACGACAACGCCTACATCTTCTTCCGGCCGGCGATCTCCACCGAGCACCTGGAGGGCAACGAGCCCACGTACAGGTGCTACTACCCCGCCTCCCTGGGGCTGCGCAACACCCTTTACTCGATCATCGGCAGCTTCGGCCTAAACAGTCCGTTCGAGAACCTGCGGCGCGACCTCGGCTTCGTCCTGCGGGCGATGCGCGAGCACCGGGGGGCGCAGCTGGAGCTCGATCCGAACCTGCAGATCCAAGTCCTTAGCTCCCTGTTTTACCGCAACCACTCCGCCTACATCATCGGGCGCCTGATAAACGGAACCAGCGAGTACCCGTTCGCGGTGCCGATCCGCCGGACGCCGCGCGGTGAGCTGTACCTGGACGCGCTGGTCCTGCGCCCCGAGCACATCGCCACCCTGTTCAGCCTGGCCCGCGCCTACTTCATGGTCGAGATGGAGGTCCCCTCGGCCTACGTCGCGTTCCTGCGCGCGCTCATGCCGACCAAGCCGCGCGCCGAGCTTTATACGGCGGTCGGCCTGCACAAGCAGGGCAAGACCCTGTTTTACCGCGACCTGCAGGAGCACCTGAAGCACTCGACCGACAGCTTCATCATCGCCCCCGGCACCCGCGGCATGGTGATGCTGGTGTTCACCCTGCCTTCGTTCCCTTACGTCTTCAAGCTGATCCGCGACAACTTCGATCCGCCCAAAGAGACCAGCATCGAAGAGGTGAAGGCCAAGTACCTCCTGGTCAAGCACCACGACCGGGTCGGGCGGATGGCCGATACGCTTGAGTACTCCAATGTCGCGCTGCCGCTTGCCCGCTTCGCGCCGTCCCTTCTCGACGAGCTGCGCCGGCTGACGCCGTCGAGCCTGGAAGAGGACGGCGACAAGCTGATCATCCGCCACCTGTACATAGAGCGCCGCATGGTGCCCCTGGATGTATACCTGAAGGACGCCGACCCGACCCGGCTGCGCCACGGCGTGCAGGAATTCGGCAACGCCATCCGCGAGCTCGCCGGCGCCAACATATTTCCCGGCGACCTGCTCACCAAGAACTTCGGCGTCACCCGCTACGGCCGCGTGGTGTTCTATGACTACGACGAGATCTGCTACCTGACCGAGTGCAACTTCCGCCGCATCCCGGCCGCGCGCAGCTACGAGGACGAGTGGGCCGCCGAGCCGTTCTACTCGGTGAGCCCGCGCGATGTCTTTCCCGAGCAGTTCCCCACCTTCCTGTTCGCCCCCGGCCCGGCGCGCGCGGCCTTCCTTCAGTACCACGGGGAGCTGGCCGACGTCGGATTCTGGACCCGCATGCAGGAGCGGGTCCGCGCCGGGGAGCGCGAAGAGGTGTTCCCTTATACGGCGCCCGTCCGCTTCCGCAACCGCTTCCGCAACCGGAGCTCCCGCTAGGTCTGCGACAGCTGCCAACCGGCAAATAATTCCTTGCTAGATTTTTAGCACAGTGCTAATTTCTTAGCACTGAAGGCCGGAGATCAGCATGGCGAAAAAGACCACCGATCCGCTAAGCCGCCGGGAGCGGCAGATCATGGACATCCTTTACAAGGAAGGCCGCGCCACGGCGGCCGAGGTGCTGGAGCGGATGCCCGATCCGCCCAGCTACTCGGCAGTGCGCGCGATGCTGCGCATCTTGGAGGAGAAGGGCCACATAGGTCACAAGCAGGACGGACCGCGCTACGTATTCGTACCTACGGTGGGACGCGACACCGCGCGCCGCTCGGCGCTGCGCCACCTGCTGCATACATTCTTTGATAACTCTGCAGAGAAGGCCATGGCGGCGCTCCTTGACGAGTCCCAGGACAAGCTGTCGGGCGAGGAGCTCGATCGCCTGGCGGACCTTATCGCCCAGGCCAAGAAGGAGGGACGCTGAGATGAACCTTGAGCTGAAAGAGCCCCTTAGTCTGCTGCTGCTCGTGGCGCTGCAGGGAACGGTCATCCTCGCGCTGGCGGCGGTCGCGACGCTGCTGCTGCGGCGGGCGGCGGCGGCGCTGCGTCACCTGGTGTGGGGGCTGGCGGTGTCCGGACTGCTCGCCGCGCCGGTCCTGTCGGCGCTCTTGCCGCGCTGGGAAGTGCCGCTGGCGTCCTTGCAGCGGTCGGCCGCGGCCGAGCTCGCGCCGGAAATCTATCTGCAGAAGACTCCGACGGCCGACGCTGCGAGCGCCGAGATCGCGACAGCATGGAACCCGGCGATCCGGC
>DAOMZC010000867.1:0-3262 GCA_035437965.1 Pseudomonadota bacterium | reverse complement strand
GTGGCGGGATCGAGCGTGTTCGGCGCTCCCGATCCGGGCGCGGCCGCGCGGGAGCGGGGGGACCGCCCCGGGCGGTCCGTTCGCTGCGGCGAGGTCGCGTCAGGTCCCGGGTCCAGGCTCGTTTTGCGCGAGCTGCCTGAGCTTGTGCTGCGCCTCGCTCGCGGTCGCGGCCAGCACCGCCAGGCGCTCGCTCAGCGCGCTGCGGCCCAGGGCCGCGGAGAAGGCGACCGCGGACAGCGAGAGCTCGGGATGGGCCGCCAGGTGCTCGGCATGGCGTAGCGCCAGCTGCGACAGCGCCTGCGGGGTCTTGGCCGAGAGCACGAGCAGCTGGAGCGGCAGCTCGGCGGCCGGCGCGGCGACGGCGCGCGGCGGGGCCTCGGCCAGGATCACGTGCGCGTTGGTGCCGCTTATCCCAAACGAGCTGACCCCGGCGATCCGCGGCCCCGTGCCGGCCGGCCACGGCGTGGGCGCGGTCGGCACCTGCACCGGCAGCGTCGACCACGGGATGTGGGGACTCGGCGAGTGGAAGTGCAGGTTCGGCGCGATGGTGCGGTGCTGCAGCGTGAGGATGGTCTTGATGACCCCCGCCACGCCCGCCGCCGCCTCGCTGTGGCCGAGGTTGCTCTTGAGGGCGCCGACCAGCACCGGCTGAGCCGGCGAGCGCCCGACGCCCAGGACGGCGCCCAGCGCCTGCAGCTCGATCGGATCGCCGAGCGCGGTGCCGGTGCCGTGGGCCTCGACATAGCCGACCTGCGCCGGCAGCACCCCGGCCTGCGCCAGGGCGCGCTGGATGACGGCCTGCTGCGCCGGTCCGCTCGGGGCGGTGAAGCCGTTGCTGCGGCCGTCCTGGTTGACGGCGGAGCCGCGGATGACGGCGAGGATCGGGCGACCCTCGCGCAGCGCGTCCGCAAGGCGCACAAGGACCAGCACGCCGCAGCCCTCGCTGCGCACGTAGCCGTCGGCGGCGGCGTCGAAGGTCTTGCAGCGGCCGACGGGGGACAGCGCCCGCATGCGGCTCAGCGAGATCGAGCTCTCGGGGGATAGCAGCAGGTTCACGCCACCGGCCAGCGCCAGCTCACACTCGCCCTGGCGCAGGCTCTGACAGGCCAGGTGCAGCGCCACCAGTGACGACGAGCAGGCGGTGTCGATGGCCATCGCCGGCCCGGTGAAGCCGAGCGCGTAGGCGAGCCGCCCCGCCGCCGCGCTGGTGACGCTGCCGGTGGCGACGTAGGCGTCCAGCTGCTCCGGGCTGCGGTGGTGCGCCAGCTGGGAGCCGTAGTCGCTGCCGCTGATGCCGATGAAGACGCCGCCGGCGACGCTGCGGGCGGGCGGCAGACCGGCCCGCTCCAGCGCTTCCCAGCTGACCTCCAGGAGGAACCGCTGCTGCGGGTCCAGGCTCACCGCCTCGCGCTGCGAGATCGCGAAGAAGTCGGCGTCGAAGCGGTCGACATCGTCGACAAAGCCGCCCCAGCGGGAGTATATCTTGCCCGCCGCGGCGGGGTCGGGATCGTAGAACGCATCCAGGTCCCAGCGCTGTTTGGGAACCTCGGTGATCGCGTCGCGCCCCTGCGTGAGCAGCGCCCACAGGGCCTCGGGCGAGCGGACGCCGCCGGGCAAGCGGCAGCTCATCCCGATGATCGCGATGTCCTCGTCGGCCGGTCGGGTCGCCGCGACCGCCGCCGGGGCAGCGGTCGGCTGCGGCGCCGGCGGCTGCAGTCGGCCGAGCACGTAGTCGCAGATCGCCGACACCGTCGGATGGTCGAAAGCCAGCGTCGCGGGCAGCGCCTCCCCGAGCGCGCTCGCGAGCCGCGTCCGCAGCTCGACCGCGGTCAGCGAGTCGAGCCCGAGCTCCTGCAGCGGGCGCTCGTGCGGGACCGCGGCGGCGGGCATGCGCAGCACTGCGGCCACCGCCGCGACCACCGCCGCCTGGACCTGGGTGCGCTGGGCCGACACCGGCAGGGCCTGCAGCCGCGGCGCGAGCGGGGCTTCCGCCTCCGGCGTCACGGTCGGTGCCGCCAGCTCGGCAAAGAGCCGGCCGCGACCACGGCTCGCGTAGATCAGCGGGAAGCGCGACCAGTCGACCGCTGCGACGACGAGCTGCGCCGTCCGCTCGGTCAGCGCCAGCGCCAGGGCGTTGAGGGCCTCCTCCGGTTGGAACGCCCGCAGTCCGCGGTCGCGTAGCTCGGCGATCCTCTCAGCCGAGGCCATGCCCCCGCCTTCCCACGGTCCCCAGGCGATGCTCAGCGCCGGTCGGCCGTGGGCGCGCTGCTCTTGCGCCCAGGCGTCCAAAAAGGCGTTGGCCGCCGCGTAGCTTCCCATCTCCGGTGCGCCCCAGATCCCGGCAATGGAAGAGAAGCAGATGAAGGCATCGAGCTCGCGGTCGCGCGTCAGCTCATCGAGCACCAGGGTGCCGCGCACTTTGGGCGCCAGCACGCGCTCCAGCTGCTCGGGCGGCAGCGAGCGGAGCGGACTGCCGTGCACTACCCCGGCGGCCTGCACGACCACGCGCAGCGGCGACAGCGAGGCGTCGATACGCTGCATGAGCGCGCGCATCGCGGCGGCATCACCCAGGTCGACCTCGGCCACCGTGACGCGCGCGCCGAGGCTCTGGAGGGCGGCGACCTTCGCGGCTGCTCCGGGGGTGTTCAGGCCGCGGCGGCTGGTCAGCACCAGGCTCTGCGCGCCGCTGCGGATGAGGAAGCGGGCGACCTGGAGCCCGAGCGCCCCCAGCCCGCCGGTGATGAGCGCCGTCCCGTGGGTCTTCCACGCGGCCCGCGGGCCGGCGCTCGGGTGGCGCACCAGCCGCTGGACGTAACGGCCCGCAGCGCGCAGGGCAACTTGCTCTTCACCAGCGTCGCCGAGCAGCTCATGGACCAGACTGGGAAAGAGAGGCTCGGCGTCAGCCGCAGGAAGATCAATCAGCCCGCCCGCGAGCTCGGGATGCTCCAGGAACAGCACCCGCCCAAGCCCCCACAGAGCCGCCTGCGCCGGCGCGCCGGGCTCACCGTCCGGTCCGATCGAGACCGCACCCCTTGTGAGGAGCCACAGCGGCACGCGGTACTCCCCATCGATCAGGGCGCGGAGGCCGCCGAGCGCGCTGACCAGCGTGCGCAGCCCGCCCCCGGCCGGCTCGGCGGGCGCGTCGGCCTCGGCAGCGCTCCACAGGTCGATGATGCCGCGCAGCGGCGCCGCCCCGCTCCGGTGCTGCAGCACGGCGCCGCGAACGGCAGCCAGCGTGTCCGCATAGAAGGTCTCCGCTGCC
>DAOMZC010000866.1:0-3264 GCA_035437965.1 Pseudomonadota bacterium | reverse complement strand
GGGGGGGGGGGGGGGGGGGGGGGGGGCGGGGGGGGGGCGGGGGGGGGGGGGGGGGCGGCGTGGGGGCGGGGGTGGGGGGGCGGGGGCTGTGGCTCGGCGAGGCTTCGCTCGTGCTCGCCCTGGGCTACGGCGAGGTCGGGACCGGCCTGGGCGGGGTCAACCGGAGCGACCGGCGGCGCCTCTCGGTGGGGCTGAACCTGCGGCTGTCAGCGGCGCTGGTGTTCAAGCACGAGCTGCAGTTTACCGTCAACGACGCGGGCGGGGTCCGGCGCGAGGTCTGGGACCAGCCGGCCCTGGGCTACGTGTCTTCGCTGGCGTTTTTGTTCTAGGAGTCAGGTCATGCACATCGTGATCCTCGGCGGCGGGGCGTGCGGGATGATGGCGGCGTGGGAGCTGTGCGCACGCGGGGCACGCGTCACCCTGCTGGAGCGGGAGCGCCGTCCGGGCGGGCTGTGCGGCACGATCGAGGACGGCGGCTTTCACTTTGACCTCGGCGGCCACCGGGTGATCTCGCAGAACCGCGAGCTCGTGGCCCGCCTGGAGGGGCTGCTCGGCGACGAGTTTCTGCGTCGGGTGCGCTCCAGCGTGATCCTCAACCGCGGCGAGCAGTTCCGCTACCCGCTGCAGGCCGGCGAGCTCTTGCGCAAAGTCCCGCTGACCGAGGCGGCGGCGGTGTGGGCCAGCTACTGTCGCGAGGCGCTGCGCCGCCGCCTGCACCCCGAGCCCGACGCCAGCTTCGAGGACTGGGTGGTGCACCGCTTCGGGCGGGCGCTGTACGACCGCTTCTTTGGTCCGTACACCGAGAAGCTGTGGGGCATCGCGCCGACCGAGATCTCCAGCGACTGGGCGGCGCAGCGGATCTCGCTGCTGGATCTGACTGACGTGCTGCTGCGGCTGCTCGGGCTGCGGCAGGGGGGCGCCCGCACCTACGCCAAGCGCTACCTGTATCCGCGGCGCGGCATCGGCCAGCTGTTCACCCGCATGGCCGAGGAGATCACCGCGCTTGGCGGCAGGATCGTCTACGGCAGCTCGGTCACCGGCCTTATCAGCGAGCCGGTGCTGCCGGGCAGCGCCGAGCGGCGGGTGCGGGCGGTGCGCTTTCAGACCGACGAAACGGGGGAGGGCGGCGCCGGCCAACAGAGCCACGAGGTGGCCGCCGACCACGTGATCTCGACGCTCGCCCTGCCTTCGGTGGTCGCCATGCTCTCGGCGCAGTCGGGGCTGCCGAGCACCCCGGCCCTGCGCGCCGCCGGGCGGCTGCGCTTCCGCGGCGTGCGCTTCCTGAACCTCAAGCTCGACCGGCCGCGCTTCTCGCCCCACACCTGGATGTACGTCTCGGAGCCGCGCTACCTGGCGACCCGCATCCAGGAGCCGGCGCACCGCAGCCCGTACGCCGCGCCGCCGGGCAAGACCTCGATCATGCTCGAGATCCCGTGCCAGGTCGGCGACGCGGTGTGGACGATGCCCGACGGGGCGCTGTACGAGCGCTGCCTGGCCGATCTCACCGACCTCGGCTTCCCGGGGCTGCGCCGCGACACGCTGGGCTACTTCTGCAGCTACGTCGAGGAAGGCTACCCGGTCTACCACCGCAGCTACCTGGACGATCGCCAGGCCGCCCTGGACTACCTGGGGCGCTTCACCAACCTGACCTCGTGCGGGCGTCAGGGCTCGTTCCGCTACGTGTTCATGGACACCGCTATGGAGATGGGCCTTCTGGCCGCCGAGCGCGCCCTGCAGGGCCGCAGCGCGACCGCCGAGGTCGCAGGCCTGCGCAGCGAGCGCGGCCTCATCGAGACACGCTCAGTTATCGGCTGAACTTAGCCATACAAGGAAGTAGGGGAAGACACATGCGTAATAACTCACTCGCGCAAAGCGGCAGCCCGGCAGGCTTTGGCCGGGGGCCGGGGCGACGTCTGGGGCTTATCGGGGTGGGCCTCTTGACCGCGACCTGCAAGCAGGAGCCGCCGCCGACGACGCCGCCGCCGACCGATCAGGCGCTGGTCATAAAGAGCGTGAACACCGGCGCCATGGTCGCCGAGCAGCTGCGCGCCGCCATCGAGATGCAGCACGCCGGCGAGCCGCTGGCCGAGGCGATGGGGCGCGACCTCGCCGGCTACGACCGCCAGGCCATCGCCACCGACCAGTATCAGCCGCCCGGCGCCGCCGCCACGACCGACATCCTGGGCTACTCCACCGCCGTCGAGTCGTACGAGTACTCCAAGCTCGCCATGAACTCGGTGTCGTTCGAGACGGGGGCGGGCCTGTCGCTGATGTACGGACCGGTGGTGAACCCGACCCAGGTCGGCGGCGCGCCGGCGCTGACGCTCTTGCGCTCGCGCGTCGAGGCGCTGGCGGTGGCGAGCCGCGGCGGGGTGAGCGGCACCATGGGCCCGTGGGTGGTCGTGCCGGCGCCGACCGCCAACGCGCTCAATACGCTCGGCTTCCCCGGGCTGTGGCCGCAGATGGCCGAGTTTTCCACTTACGATCAGGCGGTGGCGCCGTCGGGCAACGCGGTGCGCGGGTGCAGCCTGAGCAGCGGCTACGGCGCCTCGGCGGGCACCGTGGTGCTGGTCGGCGACTATGAGTGCGGTTACAACACCCTGCACATCAACCGCGACGCCGCGCCCAAGGTGCTGACCCTGGACGCGCTGGGGCTTTCGGCGTGGAAGCAGGGGCTGTGGGTCATAAACTACTTCCAGTTCGTGCACGACGACGCGGGTACCGCCCTGGACGCCGTCGCCCCCGCCGACCTGCCGATGGTCGGCAAGCCGGGCAACACGGTGCGGGCCTCGACCGGCACCCCGCCGGAGCTCGGCACCCCGGGGACCTATATCGGCAGCTCGGACCTGGAGGGCTTCCAGGGCCTGCTGATGGCGGAGCAGATCGACAACAAGGCGGCGCTGCTGCTCGGGCAGCTGACCTCGACCGACGGGGCGCAGCTCGGCGGCTTTGCCTCGCTCAAGGCCGCCCTCGACTACGACTATCAGAGCCCGCTGCGCTACTTCCCGCACGCGGTGACCGTCACCGAGCAGCCGGGGACCGGCGGCGCCGACCCGCAGCCGACGACGTACGCCCTGACCACTGCCGAGAGCCGGCTGCCCGACCTGACGGCGCTGCTCGGCGGCTATGCCGAGATGTTCGCCCTCACCGACCGCGGCAACAGCGGCGTCGGCGGCTCGGCGACCGTCCTGCCGGTCTTCGACGGCGACCCGTTCGCCCAGGACAACGGCATGCCCGACGGCGAGGCGACGCCGCACGATCGCG
>DAOMZC010000865.1:0-3275 GCA_035437965.1 Pseudomonadota bacterium | reverse complement strand
CGCCCAGGGTGAGCAGCCGGTGCGCCGCGATCTCGGCTATCGGGGCGGCGAGCGGCTCGCCGGCCGCCTGACCCCGCGCCACCCGCTCGAGCAGCTCCAGCAACAGGCCCTGGGCCGCGCGTCCGCGGCCCGCCTCCTGCGCCAGCAGCCCGAGCCCGAGCAGCGCCCGGACATCCCCCGCCGCGCGGGCCAGCCCGAGCTGCTGCTGCGCCGCCTGCTGCTCGCCGGCGAGGAACTGCGCCCACCCCAGGTCGCGCTGCAGCTGCGGCGTGGCCTGCGCCGCGGCCTGCGCCTGCTGCAGCAGCGCCGCGCGCTCGCTCTCCAGCGCCTTCTCATCGAGCGCCACGCCGCCGGCCGCCCCCGACCCGCGGCGACCGCCGCTCGGGGTGGCGCACGCCGCGAGCACGCCGAGCGCCAAGGCCGCGCCCCAGAGACGCCGACAGCCGCGCCGGCCGCGCTCCGACCGGACCGGCAGGGACCAGGACATTTTCTTACTCACGGCCCACCACCAGTTCCTGCGCGACTGCGCTGTCGACCTCGGAGCAGAAGCTGCGGAACGCCGGGTACTCGCCGGCCGCGATGCGGTGGCGGTCGACGCGCAGCTCGGCCTTGACCACGACCTCGGTGCCGGCGGCGGTGCGGCGCTGCTCGGCGGTGAGGTCGAACTGACCAAACGCCGACTTGAGGTGCCGGTCCGCCGGCAGCCGGCGCACCGCCATGGTCGCCGGCAGGCGCACCGTCACCTCTTCCTGGTTGGTCCAGGGGAAGCCGAGGACCAGGTCATACCGCCGCTGCGACAGGCGGGCGAAGCTGCGCGACAGGTCCGGGTCGCGCCCGAGCGCGCGCAGCACCAGATCGCCGCCCGCGCCCTTGGTCAGCTCGGCCCCGGCGCCTTGCGGGCGACCCCACTTGGGCACCTCGACCTCGCCGCTGAGCATGACCGGCTTGTCGCGGTCGGTGATGCCCGGCAGGGCGATGCGCAGCGCTTTGGCACCGGGGTAGACCTCGTTCCACGACTTCTCGTAGCGCTCCTTCTGCGCCCCGGGGGTCTGGAAGTGCTCGCGCCAGCGCTCCGCCGACTGGCCGGTGATGCGCAGCTCGTCGGCGACGCGGGCGCCGCCGCCCGGCTCCAGCTGGACGCTGAAGCGGCGCGCGACCACCGAGCTCTTGGCCGGCAGCACCGGGGTGCGCACCAGGTGCCCCTTGCCGTTATACGGCGGCCGCGGATCGCTCACCAGGAGCACCATGATGTCCTGGTCCTGCGTCGGCAGCTCGGTGGCCCCCGAGAACTCCGCGGTGCCGTCCAGGTACAGGTCGAACTTGGGCACGTAGACGATCGCGTGATCGAAGACCGACAGCGACGCCGGCTCGGGGGCGATGTGGCCGTTGCGGCGGGTGCGCGCCAGGACCAGGGTGCTGTCGATGCCGACCTCCTTGAGCATCACCTTGAGCAGCGACGCCTTGTCCTTGCAGTCGCCGAACTTGCGCTGGAAGACCTGCGCGACCTTGTAGGGCTTGTAGCCGTGGATGCCGAACTCCAGGCCGACGTAGCGGGTGCGCCGCACCACCTCGTTGTAGATGGCGCGCAGCTTGCCGAGCTCGTCGCCGGGGGCGATGCCGGCGGTGGCGGCGCGGGCGGCGCGGGCGATGTCGCTGCTCGCGGCGAGCTGCTCGGCGACTAGGCCCGTGTACCAGGTCGCCACGTCTTCCCAGGTCTTGTAGGTCGAGACGTGGACGTAGGCGGCGACCTCGGTGAAGCCGGGCATGCCGGGCTCGCTGAGGATGCGCGGCACGTTGCTGGCGGTAAAGGTGATGAGGTGATCGGGGCCGCGCTGCTCGTCCTTGCGCGTGATCGTGAAGCCGTCGCTGCGCGGCTCGTTGAAGTACAGCGGCCGGCGCCGCAGGTCCTCCTCCGGCAGCACCAGGATGTAGCGCGAGTCCAGGCGCGGCACCTCTTCCTGCATGAAGTGCAGGTCGCCGAAGTACTCCGACAGGAGGTTTCTGCGCCCGACGTCGGCCAGCACGTACTCCAGGGTGACCACGTCGCCCGGGCGCAGGCCGTCGAAGCGCACCGTCTGGGCGTGCACGTCGTAGTACAGGCCGTACCACGGCTCCGAGACGTTGCTCTCCTGCTGGGCGGCGCTCTCCTGGACCTCGCCGGTGCGCCGGTAGAGCTTGGCGGACTTGATCTGCACCGACTGCGTGTCGGGGGTGTAGCGGATGTCGATCTCGCCGTACTCGGCCGCCCCGTGCTCGTCGAGGATCTCGATGGCGCGCTGGGTGTAGACCTCGGACAGGCCGTTTTTGTGCACGCGCGTCACCTTCTGATCGAGCAGCACCCGCGCCGGATCGCCGGCCGCCGGCTTGGGCCGCGGCTTGGCCAAAAGCGCCGGCAGATCGAGCCGGAAGCTGCGCGCCAGGTCGTCGCCCGAGCGCGCCTGCGGGTCCAGGTGCTGCAGGTAGCCGCGCAGGCTGGGGTTCTGCGGCTTTATCGACAGGGCGCTCTGGTACTCCTTGATCGCGAGCTCGGTGCGGCCCAGGGCGACGAGCAGCCGCCCGCGCAGCTGGTGCCAGTCGGCGTCGCCGCCGAGCTGGGTCATCACCGCGCTGGCCGCCGCCAGGGCGAGCTCGGTCTGCCCGGCCCCCTCCATGAGCTCGACGCGCTCGCGCGGCACCCACACCGCCTCCGGCGCCAGCTTCGCCAGCTTGTCGAGCCAGGTGAGCGCCTGCTCGACGTCACCGCGCGCCCGTGCTCGCGATAAGAGCTGCCGCGCCGCGTCCTGGTCGTCCTGGTTGTCGGCAAGGAGCGCCGTGTACAGCGCCTCGGACTCGGCGTGACGGCCGGCGCGGCCGAGCAGGTCGGCGAGCGCGCGCCGCACCCGCAGCGCCTTGTGGTGCTCGTGGAGCTCGCTGGTAAGCCGGATCGCCTCGCTGGTGAGGCCGCGGTGGGCCTGCAGCTGGGCGAGCGCCAGGGTCGCCGGGTAAAGCGCGCTGCGCAGCCGCGCCGCCTCGGCATAAGCCTGCTCGGCCTGGCGCTGGCGCTGGCCTTCGTCGTAGATCCGACCGAGCTCGTAGAGGAGCCGCGCCCGCTCGTCCGGCTCGCCCTCGCCGGGCAGGGCCAGGCCGGCCTCGACCGAGCTGCGCCCGCGGTTCACCTCGCCGGTGACCAGCGCCAAGAGGCGATAGGCGCGGCGGCTCGGGGCCAGCGCCACCGCCTCGCCGACCACCTGCTCGTCCTCGCGCGTCTCGGGGTCGAACGGGGTGATGTAGTGAAG
>DAOMZC010000864.1:0-3286 GCA_035437965.1 Pseudomonadota bacterium | reverse complement strand
CCAGCATCGCCTCGAACAAGACGGGCTCGGCGACGAGCACCGCCCGCCACTCGCCCACCCTCTACAACCTCGGGTACGGCAGCGGGATCGCGCCGCTGCACGGCGAGCGGACCTACGGCGCGACGTGGACGCCGTGGGACGGCCGCTACGACTCGGCGTGGGCGCTGGTCGCCGATGTCTGGGAGTTCGGCGGCACCCACGGCACCGATCGCTCGCACATCGCGGTGCGCATCGGCCAGAAGCACCGCGCGGCCTACGAGAAGATGATCGGCGGCCCGCTGTTCGACTTCGACGCCAAGCAGCTCGACTCCGACGGGGTCATGAAGTACGTCTACCCGCGGCACGGCTCGCCGGGCGGTGCGGGCGTCAGTGCCTGCTGGTACCAGGCCGACAGCTGTAAAAATCCCAAGTCCCTGTCCCTGGCCCCCACCGACGTGGTGCGCGCCAACGTCAACGAGGTCTTCGTCAACGCCGGCAAGGCGCTCGGGGCGTATATGCGGCGGCTGCGCTCGCGGAGCTCGCCGTATGATCGCTGGCTCGCCGGGGACGCGCAGGCGATGAGCGCGGCGGCGCAGCGCGGCCTGCGCCTGTTTATCGGCAAGGCCGAGTGCATCATGTGCCACAGCGGCCCGAACTTCACCGACTGGCGCTTCCACAACCTCGGCGTCCCGATAGACGACCCCGAGCGGCGCCTCGCCGGCAGCCTGCCGCTGCAGAATCCCGACGACCTGCAGAAGTGCTTCGACGGGTTCGGACCGGCGCCGATCTGTCCCGATCCCGGCCGCCAGGGCTGGCAGCTGCGCGCCGCCGGCCAGTGCGCCAAGGACATGGATACGATCGACAGCAAGACGATCATGTGTCAGCGGGTCGATCAGCCGCCGTCGCGCAACCGCTATGACATCGCCATGGACTGCCGCAGCGCCGCCAGCGATGCCACCGATAAGGATCAGCAGTGCCTGCCGGCGACGGTCGCCGATGTCGCCAAGTGCGCCTATGGGGATGCTACGAGCTGCGCCGGTAATCCGCTCTGCGAGTGGTCGGGTGGTCTGGGGCGCTGCGTCGCGCGGGCTACCCCGGCGGAGCTCGGCCAGTTCAAGACCCCGTCGCTGCGCAACGTCGGCCTGACGTTCCCCTACATGCACAACGGAATGCTCTTCGACTACGGCCCCGGCGAGCGCGGCGAGACGGCCGCCGATGATCCGACCCCGCACCTCACCCGCGTCGTCGAGTTCTATGATCAGGGCGGCGGCCAGCCGGATGTCGGCAAGGTGGACCCGCTCATCCACCCGCTGCACCTGGCCAAGCCGGAAATCGCCGACCTGGTCGAGTTCCTCAAGGCGCTGACCGACAACTCGCTGACGACCTCCAGCGACCCGCTGACCCTGCCGCCCGAGGATCTGCTGGACGTCAGCGACTGCCCTGACCCGCTGCCCTGACCCGCTGCCCTCGACCTAGGCGGCGCTCCGCTCGGGACTCCTTACAGACCTGTCACAAGCGGCCGGAAAGGCGCGCGCCGCGGCAGTCCGCAGTGCCGCGCTGCGGGGGTGTCGCCCCTCGCCCAGCGGCTTGCAGAGGTCTTGGGAGTCCGCACTTTTTGCGCCCAAAAGCATTTACTACCTAGCCGCTGAATTGTGATTCTTTAAACAGAAAAAACAGAGTACAATCTAGCTGTAGCGTGGTATCCAAACCCTGCCGAACCTCCTATGGCATGTGCTGTCGTGACGCCATATCATCGAGGCCGGAAGGCATGCGGGGCAGACAGGCGCTGACCCCGTCGACCATCGCTCACAGAACGCGTGGACTGAGGCTAAATGCGTACCCATCGCAATCGACGTTCGCTATCTGAACATGTAGGTACCGCGGGGAGCGGCCCGCTGTCTGCCGCCGCGGAGGTTCCGGGGCTTCCGGTTTCTCGACCGGCGGGCGGGCGGGCGCGCAAGCTGGCGCTCGGTCTGGGCCTTGTCGCGGGGCTCCTGCCGCTCGCGGCGGGGGCCCAGCCCGCCGACGGCAAGGTCAAATACCTGTACAAGCCGGTGCCGTGCGCGCCGTGCCCGTGCGAGTGCCCGGACACCCGGGCCGACAACAAGATGATGGCCCCGCGCTCGGCGGTGAGCTCCGAGCTGCCGGCGCGCGTCGACAGCGAGCCCGAGGCGCGGCCCGCCCCGACCGCCGTCCCGCGCGCCCCCCAGGGCGAGCCGCGCGAGGCCGCCCCGACTGCCGCCAAGCAGACCCCGAGCGCCGTCGGCGGGACCGTCACCGTGCGCGACCGCGGCGGCAAGGACAAGGCGGACCGCTCGGGAGTGATTGTCTACATCGAGCAGCTGCCCAACAAGAAGTTCGCTGCCCTCAAGAAGGTCCGTCAGATGGCGCAGCGCGACAAGTCGTTCGTACCCGGCGTGGTGGCGATTACCCGCGGCTCGACCGTCGACTTCCCCAACGAGGACAAGTTCTTCCACAACGTCTTCTCGCTCAGCGAGGGCAACGCGTTCGACTTGCAGCTGTACCGGGCCGGCGAGTCCAAGAGCGTGACGTTCGAGAAGACCGGGGTGGTCGACGTGTACTGCAACATCCACCCCAACATGTGGGGCCAGATCCTGGTCCTCGATAACCCGTTCTTCACCACCACCGGCAAGGACGGCGGCTTCGAGATCGCCAAGCTGCCGCCGGGTAACTACACGGTCGTGGCGTGGATCTCGGGCGGCGACGCAGTGCGCCAGCAGGTGAAGGTGGAGGCGGGGCGGCGGGCCGAGGTCTCGTTCGTCGTGCGCGAGGGAGTCAGCAACAAGGCTCACTTGAACAAGTTCAACCAGAGCTACGGACGCTACACGCAGTGACCCGCCCAAGGTCCGCCCTCCTCGCCTCGGTCACGGCGGCAGCTCTGCTGCTCGGCTGCGACGATCCTGCGCCGCGGCCCCCCGGTGGGGCGGCGGTGGCGCGGGATCAGAGTCCGAGCGGGCGGACCACGCCGGGCGAGCCGGGCGGCGCGCTCGCCCAGAATGAGCGTCCGGCAGCGGCGGCGACGGCACCGGCGGCGGCCCCCGGGGCGGACTCGGCCCCGCCGGTGGTGCCGACGGCGAGCGCGGCCAAGGTCCCTTCGCTGTTCGTGCGCTCGGGCCGCTGCGCCGAGTGTCACGAGACGATGCGCGGCGAGTGGGCGACCTCGGCGCACGCCCGCGCCAGCCACTCGGCGGCGTACCGCAAGTCCCTGGCTGCCACGCCGGCGGAGCTCCAGGGGCTGTGCACGAGCTGCCACCTGCCGAGCTTCGCCGCCGGCCAGCCGAGCGAC
>DAOMZC010000863.1:0-3289 GCA_035437965.1 Pseudomonadota bacterium | reverse complement strand
GGAGCTCCTGCTCGCGGCTGCGGATGTAGGCGCGGCGCTCCTCCTGCAGCCGGGTCAGCGCCTCGGCGGCGGCATCTCCGCCGCGCTCGGCGATGGCGGCGACGTGCGGGAGCAGCTCCAGCGGGCTCACCGGGATGGCGAGTCGCTGCGCCGTGCGCTCGCCGACCGTGTAGGCAAACGCCGCGCGCAGCGACGCCGGCACTCCTTTGAGCCGGGCCAGCGGCTGCCCATCCTGCAGGGCGCGCCGCACCGCCTCCTCGGCGTCGCCCTCGAACTCCAGCTGGTCGTATAGGAGCTCGCCGGTCGGCCAGCGCCGGGCGACAAGCGGCGCGCAGCGCGGCGGGACCTCCTCGGGCAGGCAGAACAGCGGCTCGACCGCGCCGCTCGGCAGGACCAGCCGCGACCCCAAAAAGTGCCCGCGCACCGCCGGCAGGTCGTCCAGCGGCGGCGCCTCCGCCGGCCCGCGCAGGGTGGCGCTCCGCCCGCTCACCGCGAAGCGATAAAAGCCGGGCCGCGGGCGCTCGCCGCCGTCCACTCGCAGCCGCAGCCGCCGCTCGCGCGAGTCGACCTGCGCGCCGCCGAAGTAGGGCAGCACCTGTTCTTCCGCAGCCAGGGCGGCGCCGCCTGGAGCCGCGCCGGGGCTCTTGAGGAACTTGCGGAAGTCCATACGGCCTACGGACGGGCGGCGCCCGGCTTGCGCAGAAGCGGCGTCGCCATCACCTTTTCGACCCAGCTCGTGCGCGGCTTGCCCGCCGGCGCAGCGCCCGCAGGCGTCGCCGCATCGAGCATCGCCCGCAGCACCCGCGGGACCTGATACGGATCATCAAACTGCTCGACCTGCACCTCGGAGAACGGCACCCCCAGCACCCCCGCCGCCGTCTTCACCGTGCTGCCGCGCCGCGAGCGCACGCTGACGATGAGCCCCAGCGCCGCCGGCTTGTACCCGAGCTCGACGAACGTGTTGGCGAACTTGGCGGGGTCCTCGCCGTCTTCATCCCCGACGACGATGACCACCAGCAGCGCGTCGTCGGGGATGCGCACGCCGCGCCGGTGCAGGGCGCGCAGCGCCGCTCCGTGGATGGTCCCGCCCGAGGCCTGGACGGTGCTCAGCATGTGCTGCACCGCGGCCCGGGTCGGCGCCTTGGGGGTCAGCACGGTGCCCATCGTGTCGAAGGTGACGATGTGCAGCTTGTCGGCGGGGAAGCCGGCCAGGATGCGCGACAGCGCCTCTTTGGACTGCTCGATCGCCCCCTGCATCGAGCCCGACTTGTCGATGAGGAACATCACCCGCAGGTCGGCGTCCGCGGTCGCCGCCGCCACCGCCTTGCGCGCCGCGTTGTCGGCGGCCTCGCCCAGCTTGTCGCGCAGGACCTGGCTGCGCACGTTCTTGGCGATGTTGAGGCTGCGCTGGTCGGTGGCGCTGGCGATGGCGCGCTCCCAGCGGCGCCGGATCTCGGGCTCGGCGAGCAGCCCGAGCCCCTCCAGGGTCGGCGTGAGCAGCCGCAGGTCGGGATCGGACAGCGACGGCAACAGCGCGACCATGATCGCCGGCGTCAGACCGAGCTCGCGCGGCAGGCGGCCGACCACCTCCTTGTAGCTGAGCTTCTCGGCGACGATGTACTCGCAGACCTCCTGCTCGCTGAAGCCGTCGAAGCGCTCGCTCTTGCGCAGCAAAAGGCCGGTGAGACCGACCTCGCGGTGCCCGGCCGGCGTCTGCTTCTGCTTCCAGCCGAGCACCTCGAAGAAGACCTGGCTGTCGGGCTTGTAGCCGCACTTGCGCGCCAGCTTCTTGATCGTCTCTTTGTAGCCCGCCTTGACCAGGCCCTGCAGCATCGGCAGGTTGCGCTCGCGCAGGCGCAGCCAGGCGCGCGCCGCCTGCGGCCAGCGCCCGAGCGGCGGCTTGCGCGACGCCGCGCTGGCAAAGCCCGCCTGCCGGTTGAGCTGCGCGATCTCCGGCGTCGCCAGGAGCTCGGCGACCCGCAGCACCCCCTTGGGCGACATCGCGCGGCTCGACTTCTGCTGGTGAAACAGCAGCATCGCTTCGCCGAGCGCCCGGTAGTCGTCGTCGTGGAACTCGATCGCGCCGCCCGCCCCGCGCACCGGCAGCCCGGCGCGCGGCTGGACAAGGAGCAGCGCCGCGCACGCCACCTTCAGATCGCGCCAGTCGGTCTCCAGGATCGCGTAGCTGGCAAAGTGGGCGAAAAGCTCCTCGTTGAGCTTGTAGATCTCGATGAGCCGCCGGTACAGCGCCACCGCCGCCTTGACGAACAGCCCGGGGCGCAGCGCCCCGCGCGGGATCGACCGCAGCCGCCCGGGGCGGGCGCGCGGCAGGATCAGCGGCTGCCACTTGTCCGCCACCTCCTGGCCCAGGCGGTTGTGCCACAGGTGCGCCCCCGAGCTAAGGACCAGATCAAGCAGCTTCTCGGCCGGCCCGAGCTGGGCCTCAGGGAGGGATCGGGGCGTGGGAGTATTGGTCATTTAGCCAATCAGCCTTGGCGCAAAAAAAATGCGCCCGAGTGAAGAAGCCATTGTCGATTTACCAAAAATCGGTGTGCCCGTTAGGGCACGCTTGTAGGGCCTCTTCGGCCGGGCGCAAAGGGAAGTTACGCTCACTGCCGATCCGTCGCAGGGGGCGCTCAGCGCTGGCCAGTCCAGCCGAAACCGAGCTCCACGCCTCCGTCGGTTATTTCAGAATTTGTGCCCGAGTGCGCAAGCCATTGGATCGAGGAAAATCGATTTGCCACCACGGCGATATTCGCAGTTGCGAACATTCTGGAGTCGAACCAGATAGCTTGTAGGGCCTACGCGGCCGGACACGAAAATATCTTCATATCAAAGGAAAGCGGCGTCAAGCGGAGAACCCGCAGAGGGCCTAGGCTAGCGTAATGTCTATATAATATTATGTGGAAGACTTAGCAGCCTTGGCCGGCGTTCGTCTGATAATCTGCCGGCATGGATCCTGCGACTCTGTATCAGCTGGACGCGACCGCGCTCGCCGCCGCGCTTGCTCGCCGCGAAGTCTCCTCGGTCGAGGTCGTCGAGGCGCTGATCGCCCGCCGCCAGCGCGTCGATGGGCAGCTGGGCGCCTTTGTCGTGCGCCTCGATGCCCAGGCGCGCGCCGAGGCGCAGGCGGCCGACCAGGCGCGGCAGCGACGGTCGGCGGGGGAGCTCGGGCCGCTGCACGGGCTGCCGCCCACCATCAAGGACAACATCGACGCGCGCGGGAACGACTCCCCCCTCGGCCTGCGCAGCCGCCTGTACCAGCCGGCAGAGAGCGACGCGCTGGTGG
>DAOMZC010000862.1:0-3290 GCA_035437965.1 Pseudomonadota bacterium | reverse complement strand
ACGCCCGCTTCTCAGCGCGAGCGGACTTCGCTACGGTAGCGCCTTGCTGCTCCGGGGAGCCATGAGTGAAATTCTGCCGCTCGCCGCGACGCCGGCGGTGCTGCGCGCGGCCGCTTGACGCTGCCGCAGCTGCCGCGGGCCGGCGCTCCTTTCTGAACGCTCAGTATCGTCGGGGCCGGCGAGCCGGACCGCAGGCGATACGGACCGGCGCGCCCTCATCGCCTCCCGCGAGTCATCCCCCTGCCCTGGCCCTGGCCGCCTGCGGCTGCGCCGGGCCTTCAAGGAGAGCCTATGGATAGCACGCGCTGGAGAGCTGCCCTGGCAAGTCTGCGCGACCGCCGAGCGCTGCTGCCGCTGACCGCGCTGGTCGCCGCGGCCGCCTGCGGACGCCCGATGCCGATCCAGAACGACTGGGTCCTCCACGAGGTGACCACCCACTACCGCGACTTCTACCCGGACCGCGGCGACCCGGATCTGGCGCACGACGCGGGCCTTTTGCGCCCGCGCTTCGGCTACCCGGCGATTGCCCGCACCAGCGGCACCTTCCCCATCGAGCTGCTCGAGCGCGGCGGCCCGCTGGCGCCGCGCGCCGCCCTGGTCCGGCCGGAGCTGTCGGCGACCGCCGCCCAGCTGTGCCTGCGCGGCGAGGCGGTCGCCGGCTGCCTGCCGCTGACCCTGACGATGACCGAGCGCGCGCCGATGCACGACGGCGCGCAGGTGGTGAGCTTCCTGGCCGCGCCGCAAGAGGCGCAGGCGCCGCCGGGCGGCTATGATCTGCTCCTCACCAGCGCGCAGGACGCGCCGACCCGCGTGCCCAAGGCGGTGTGGCTGCGGGCCGACGATCCGGCGACGCTCACCCGGCTGCGGGTGGCCCACCTCAGCGATCTCCACGTCGGCAAGGGCGGCCGCCACACCGGCCTCTTCCTCGCCCACGTCGCCGAGGTGATCGCCGCGGTCAACAAGCAGGCCCCGGATCTGGTGGTGGTGACCGGCGACCTCGTGCACAAAGGCCAGGAGCCGCACGTCCAGCCGGTCGCCCAGCGGCTCCTGCGCGAGCTGCAGGCGCCGGTGCTAGTGGTGATGGGCAACCACGACATCGAGTGGAAGGCCCTGGGACCACCGGTGCGAAGATACGGACTTGGCTGGACCCACTTCGCCCAGGCGTTTCACCCCTTCCTCCACTTCTCCCTGAGCCTGGGCGGCTACGAGTTCGTCGGCTTCGACAGCGGCCCGGGCGAGCGCACCGCCCGCATCCTCACCCGCGGCTTGTCGGCGCAGAGCATCGCGATGCTGCGCGCCGACCTGTTGCGCGCCGACCAGGCGGGCCGTCGCGGCGTCGTCCTGTTCAGCCACGCGCCGTCGCGAGCGTCGCTGTTCACCAGCGTGCGGCCGGCGTCGATCGGGATGTTCGGCCGCATGCGCAACGGCGCCCAGGAGTTCGAGTCGCTGCTCATGGACGCCGCGGCGCGCGGGCAGCGGGTCCTGCACCTGGCCGGCCACACCCACTGGTCAGACGTCTTCGAGGTCCACGCCGGCGTCCGCGGCAGCTACTTCGCCCGCTGGCCGACCGAGCAGCTGTCGCCGTGCCCGCGCGCCCTGGACAGCGAGGTCGCGATCATCAACACCCAGGCCGCCAGCCACAGCGGCGTCTCGACCAAGGCCAACGCGCGCGGCTACGGCTACTCGATGATTACCCTTGGCGAGCCGCGCCCCGAGATCGAGTTCTTCCGCTTCGGCACCCGCCGCGCCGCCGACTGCCCGCCGCCGGTGCTGCGCCGCGACGACCTGGCGCTGCCGCAGAGCGTGGCGAGCGCCCCGCGCCCGCAGCCGATTGTGCCGTCTCAGCTATAGGATGAAGCGGCGGTCAGCGCTGGGGCTGATCGTCGGGCTCAAGCTCGGCGTCGATGCGGACGGTGCCGCCGGGCTGCGGCGACACCTCGCGCACGTAGGGCCGGAAGTTCTTCTTGATGATCTCGATCTTCTGCGGCGACGGCGCCGAGGTCCGGGCCAGGCGCTGCGGCGTGTTGCCGATGAACTTCCCGTCGATGCGGATCTCCGCGCCGCGCGGGGCGGAGTCGATGAGGATCGACCACTCGACGGCGCTCGGGCGGGTGACCAGCACCATCACCGCGATGAGCAGCGCGAGCACGCCCGCCCCGAGCAGCCCGAGGAACAGCGGCTTGCGCAAGAGCGAGTGGTGATCATCGACGCCCGAGGGCGCGTTGCGGTTGTTCATCGAGTCGGAGCGCCCGCCGCCGCTGTTATTGACGTTCAGGTTCACCGACTGCACGTTGAGCCGCTGGCTCTGCCCGGTCTGCAGGCGCTGGCTCTGGTAGGCCGACACGCCGGTCGAGCCGACCGGGTTACGCCAGTTGGCCGGGGTGCTCGGCACCAGCGGCTCGTTGCTGACCGGCAGGGTGTCGGGCTCGAACTTCTTCCACAGGTCAATCTGCTCTTGGAACGCGACCAGGCGCTGACGGAACGCCACCGTCATGTTGCGGGCCAGGATCGTGCCGACCGAGCTCTCGCCGAACAGCGACTGCGCTGCGGTGCTCAGCGCCAGCCGCATGGCGAGCGCGGTCGGGTAGCGGTCCTCCTTCTTGGTCGCCATCGCTTTTTTGACGATGTTGTCGAACTCGGGCGGCACCTCGCGCTTGCTGGACGGCGGCGGCGGCAGCTCGTCGTGGTCATCGACCGGCAGGGCCTCCCCGGCGAGCATCTCCCACAGCACCGCACCGACGCTGTAGATGTCGGAGCGGCGGTCGATCTGGGGCAGCGCGTTGGCCTGCACCTGGGCCCGCAGCTCGGGGGACATGTAGGGCGTGCGCCGCTGCAGCCGGGCCGGGATCGAGACATTGGTGACGGTCGCGTTGCGGGTGCGCAGGCAGCCAAACTCGATGATCTTGGCGTTGCCGTCAAAGCCGATCAGCACCGAGTCCGAGGTGAGCTGCCCGTGGACGATATCCAGCGGCTTGCCGGTGACGTCGTAGCGCTCGTGGGCGTAGTGGAGGGCGTCGCACAGCTGCATCGCCACATGCACCGCCTGCGCCGCCTGCAGCGACGCCTGCGGGCTGCGCATGACCTCGCGCAGCGGGATGCCGTGCACGTACTCACCGGCGACGAAGTAGCTGCCGTCGGGCATCGCCCCGACCTCGTGGACGTTGGCGACCCGCGGGTGCTGCAGCACCGCCGCGGCCCGCTGCTCGTCGAGGAACATGCGCACGAGCTCGGGCCGCTGGGTCATGCTGGGATCGAGGATGCGGATCGCCAGCGGCTTGAAGCCGGACCGG
>DAOMZC010000861.1:0-3290 GCA_035437965.1 Pseudomonadota bacterium | reverse complement strand
GCCGTCGCCAGCCACGATCGCATCTACATCGACCGCGGCACCGGCCAGAGCCTCAGCGATCGCATGTTCTCTTCCGCCGCGGCGGTCCAGCGCGCGGTGCACCGCATGCTCAGCCGCGTCGGCAGCAAGCTCGATAACACCCTCATCGAGGTCCGCCTGGAGGGCGGGGCGCTCTTGCAGGCCGCGCTGCCCCCGCACGCCCGCGTCCCCTCGCTGGTCTTGAAGCGCGGCCGCAAGGCCGGCGGGCGCCTGCAGGATCTGGTGAACCAGGGCGTGCTGTCGGCGGCGATGTCCGAGTTCCTCGAGGTCTGCATGCGCGAGCGGCGCAACCTCGTGGTCTCCGGCTACGGCCGCGGCGTCATGCTGGGGGCCCTGGGCGGCGCCACCTCGGCCGGCGCGCGCGTGGTCACCGTCGAACCGGTCAGCGAGATCGATCTGTCGGCGACCCACGCCGCCTGGATTGGCCTTATCGGCCGCGGGACCGAGATGCGCAGCGTCATCGGCCACGCGGTGCGCATGCACCCCGACCACCTGATGATCACCGATGTGCGCGGACCCGAGGCCCTCGAGGTCGCAGCCGCCCTGTGCGGCGGCCAGGGGGTCGTCGTCGGCGTCGACGCCGCTTCAGCCCGCGAGGCGATGGGCCGGATCGAGGCGCTGGCGCGCCTTGCCGGTGAGTCACCGTCCCGCCGTGCCCTGCGCGAAGAGCTCGCCCAGGCGGTAAACTTGGCAGTTCATGTCGGGCGTACCGCTGGCGGGGCATATCGTGTTATGGAGATCTCTGAAGTAACATTGGCTGACGAAGGTGGCATAGACTTGATCCCGGTGTTCACCTTTAAGCCCGAAGGTGGAGATGGACAATTTGTTGCTACCGGCCACGTGCCCGCGTTTGCGGGCTAACCCCTGCCAGGTTGAGCGTCCGTGTGGAGAGTAATCGCCAGCGATCGTGAAGGCCGTGAGATCGCCCGCAAGGAAATCGACGCGGGTGAGATCACTCTTGGTCGCGACGGCGACCGCATGCTTGTCCTGCAGTCGCCGAGCGTGTCGCGCCGGCACTGCCGCCTCCGTGCCGACCCGAGTAGCCTCACCATCACCGACGATGGGAGCGCCAACGGGGTGCTGATCAACGGCACCCGCATCAGCCCCAACACGCCGACGCCGATCAATGCCTCGATGCGCGTCGAGATCGCCGAGTTCCGGCTGACCGTCGAGCAGTTCGGGATGCCGGCGCCGCCGCCGATGCCGGGGCAGATGATGCCGGGGCAGATGATGCCCGGCCAGATGATGCAGGGCCAGATGCCCGGCCAGATGCCCGGGATGATGGCGCCCGCGGCCATGTCCGGCGTCGCGCCGCCGCACATGCAGGGCCAGATGCCCGGGATGATGGCCCCGGGTCAGCAGCCGATGGGCATGATGCCGATGGCCGGCATGTCGGGCGTGGTCCCCGGGGGAGCGCCCGGTCAGATGGGCGGCGCCGGGCCGGGCGACATGGTGCGCCTCATCGCCGAGGGCGGCCAGTACAGCGGGCGGGTGTTCGACCTGCCGCAGCTTGGCGAGATCACGGTCGGGCGCGGGGTCGGCAATGACCTGGTGCTCGACGATCCGTCGATGTCGCGCAAGCACTCGAAGCTGCGCCGGCTCGGCGGCGGGCGCCTGGAGGCCGAGGATCTGCAGTCGGCCAACGGCACCTATGTAAACGGCCGCAAGATCACCACCGCCCAGCTCGGGCCCGGCGACACCCTGCGCTTCGGCGAGGTGATGTTCCGCCTCGACGGCACCGGCGCTCCGGGGTCCAAGGCCTCGGCCGCGGTGCACGCCGGGCAGGCCATGGCGGGCCCGCCGGCCTGGATGAAGGGGGCCTTCTTCGCCCTGGTCGGCCTGACTGTCATCGTGTGGATCCTGTTCGTGGTGAAGCTGGTCTCGCCCGCCAAGCCCGAGAAGGGCGTCGTCGAGACCGCGATCACCGCCAAGATCAAGGACGCCGAGGACAAGGTGCACGCGGCGCAGGAGGCGTTCAACAAGCGCGAGTGGGGCCGCGCCAAGGAGCTGGCCGAGGCGGCGCTCGAGCTTGATCCGGCGAGCCTCGATGCCAACCGGGTGCGCGCCCAGGCGATCCACGCCAGCGACGACGAGACCAAGTACAAGCAGGGCACCGCCGAGCTCGATAAGGGCAACGCCGACGGCTTCAACGCGGCGATCCGGATCTACGACTCGATGTCGCCCGACAGCTCGTACCGTCAGGAGTTTGCCGACAAGCTGCGCGGCAAGCTCGTCCCGGCCGGCGAGGAGTACTACAAGAAGAAGATGTTCCGCGAGGCCGTGGACACCCTGTGCAACGCCTACCGCGTCGCCCCTGCAAACCAGAAGCCGGGCGCCGGGACGATCAAGATGCTGCACGACGCCGAGCGCAAGGCCAAGGTCACCACCCCCTGCAACCTCAAGTAGCCGGGCGACGCCCGGTCTGACTCCCGACATGCCTTTTTATGAGTCGCTCCGCACCGCGCTAGCGCGCTCCGCCGCTTTCGTCCACACGGTCGAGGCGCCGGCCAAGCCGGCCGAGCTTACGGCGGCGGCGGCCCGCCTTTGGCGCCCGCTGCCGGCGAGCTACGCCGACTTCCTCGGCTCGTTCAACGGGGTCGCGCTGTTTCACGAGTCGATCGTGCTGCACCCGATCGCGGCGGTGCGGCCCGTCGGTCCGGGCGACCGCTTCCTGCACATCGGCGACACCGCCGAGGGGGCGCTGTGGCTCGATGCCGACGGGCGGCTGCGCCTGGTCGACGAGTCGGCCCCGGACCCGATCGTATGCGGCAGCGAGATCGAGCGCTGGCTGGACGCGACGCTCGGGCGCGAGTCGCTGGTGCTCGATCGCGACGGCGAGTTCCGCGAGGTCTTCGAAGAGGACGGCGAGTCGCTGAGCGCCACCGTGCGGCGCAAGCGGGCGCAGCTCGGGGCCAAGCGCGACCCGGGCGCGGCGCTGTACCTGCTGGAGCAGGCGGAGCTGCTCACCGAGGACATGGATCTGGACGGCGCGCGCCTGCTCTTGCAGAAGGCGGTGGCGCTCGACGCCGAGGCCGGGCCGGCGTGGGAGCTTTTGAGCGCGCTGCTCCACAAGCTCGGGCAGCTGCCCGCCGCCGAGCACGCGGCCGGGCAGGCCGCCGCGGCGACCCTCGATCCCTACCTCCGGGCCTCGCGGCTGCTCGATGCGGCCGAGCTCTTGGCCGAGGTGCCCGGGGAGACCGCCGGAGCTCGCGCGGCCGAGCACGCCGCCGCCGCCGCAGCAGCCGATCCGG
>DAOMZC010000860.1:0-3290 GCA_035437965.1 Pseudomonadota bacterium | reverse complement strand
CGCCGGCGGCGACCTCGATGGTCTGGGTCAGCTGGGCGGCGCCGTCGTCGGTGCGGACCAGGAGCAGGTGCTGGCCGCGGGTCAGCTCTTTAAGCAGGAAGGCGGCGCCGGGCTCGATGTGGCCGCGCTCCTCGCCGTCCATGAACACGGTCGCCGGGCGCTGCGGGGTCACGGTGAGCACGACGGTCCCCTTCTTGGGGGTAAGGACGAACTTGAGCCCGAGCACCAGGCCCACCACCGCCACCGCCGCGGCGATGCCGACCAGGATGTCCTTCCACAGGGTGCTGCCCTTGACCGGCACCGCCGGCTGCGGCATCGCGCCCGCAAACGGTACGATGGTGCCGTTTGGCAGCATCATCATGCCCGTGTGGTTGCCCGGCTGCAGCGCCGACATCGAGCCGGTGCCGTAGGGCACGGCCATGACCGGCATCCCCCCCGCGGCGCCGTAGGCCTGGAAGTTGGGCACGCTCAGGTTCTGCGCCGCCTGCTGCATCTGCATCTGCTGCTGCATCTGCAGCTGCTGCATCTGCTGTTGCTGCTGCAGCTGCAGCTGCTGCATCTGCTGTTGCTGCTGCAGCTGCAGCTGCTGCGGGTCCTGATAGCCCGCCGGACCCAGGGTCGAGGTGAACGGATCCGCGGCCTGCACACCGGGCGCCGCCTGCGCGACCGCGGCCGGCGCCGGCACGGGCGCTGAGTGCGGGCTGTCCGGGTTGAAGACCACCGTCGAGAGCGCCGCGAGATCGCCGGGCCCCTTCTCATCCGCGCCGCCCGGCGGGCCGCCGAGGATCTGCGTCGACTGCGCCGGCAGATCCCCCGGCCCCTGCCCCGGCGCGACGATCGAGGTCTTCTCATTGAGCAGCGCGCTGGCCTCGTGCTCCGAGGTGACGATCGCCGTCTTCTCGTTCAGCAGGCCGCCTTCTTCGGGCTCGACCTCGTCGAGTAGGTTGCCGGCTTCGAGCTCGCTGGACAGCTCGGGGTCGATGGTCTCGGCCGCCGGCGCGGCGGGCGCGGTCGACTTGGCGGCCCCCGCGGCCGGCGCAATCGTCGGCGAGCGCAGGCGGGCCGACGGCGGCGTGGTCGACTTGCTCGGCCCCTTGTCGGCGTTCATCGCCTCCTTGCCGATCTTGCGCTGCTCGTCGAGGACCGCGGCCTCCTTGCGCATCTCGACGACGAACTGCGCCCGCATCCAGGTCGACAGCGCCTTGGCGTTGTAGACCGGCTCGGTCTGGGCGAGAAAGTCCTGCAGGTCGTCGTGCATCTCGCTCGCCCACTGGTAGCGCTGGTCGACGTCCTTGGCCAGCGCCTTCATGATGATCGAGTCGAGCGCCGCCGGGATCTCCTTGTTGACCTGCGAGGGCGGCGGCACCGCGACGTTGCGCACCTTCTCCAGGGTCGCGAAGTCACTCTCGCCGAGGAACAGCCGCTCGTTGGTGAGCAGCTCGTACAAGATGGTGCCGATGGCGAAGATGTCGGCGCGCTGGTCGAGGTTCTTGCCGGCCACCTGCTCGGGGCTCATGTAGCCGAACTTGCCCTTGAGGACGCCGGCCTGGGTCTTGGCCGAGCGCGAGGCCGCCTTGGCGATGCCGAAGTCGATGACCTTGACCTCGCCCTCGTAGCTGACGATGACGTTCTGCGGCGACACGTCGCGGTGGATGATGTTGAGCGGCTTGCCGGTGGCGTCTTTTTTGCGGTGCGCGTAGTCCAGTCCCTCGCACATCTTGCTGGCGAGGAAGGCCGCCATCTGCACCGTCATGTTCTTGCGGATGCGCCGGAAGCGATTCTGAATCTGGAGCAGGTCCTTGCCCCAGATGTACTCCATGGCGATAAAGTGGCTGTCGTCGATCCGGCCGAGCTCGAAGATCTGGCAGATGTTGGCGTGGTTTAACTGCCCGCAGATCTTGGCCTCATCGATGAACATCTGGATGAAGTCAGCATCCTCCGCCATCGACGGCAGGATCTTCTTGATGGCGATGATCTTCTCGAAGCCTTCGACGCCGAAGGCCTTCGCCTTGAAGACCTCGGCCATGCCACCCACGGAGATGCGTTCGAGGAGCAGGTATTTTCCGAATGGCGTCGGTAGTCGCACGCGCGCTCCTCAGAAGGTAGACCCCAGCACAGCGCCCATAGTTAGACCTATTCGCGTGTGCCATCGTAAGCCAAAATTTACGGGCTCGTCAATCAGATCCACGGCTTAATTGCCGAGCCTGCGGGGGCCCGCAAATCAGCCCGGCGGCGGCTGGACAAGGCGCGCGTAGAGCTCCCCCGCCACCTGGTCGAGCGCGGCAAACAAGATTCGGCTGTAGGCCTGCGCCGGGGTCTCGGAGGACAGCACCAGCGTCGGCGGCATCGTGATGCTGCGGTCGAGCAGGAGCTTTCCGTCAAGAAGCAGCACCACATGCAGCCGCCCCGAGAGGGTCCCGCCGATTCCCGCGGGGCCAGCAAGCCCGGGGTTTCCCCCGCCGACCGGGCCGCCCGGCGAGCCTGGTCCCCCGCCGGCGGTCGGTGAAGCGCTGAGGACCAGCGAGTCGAGGCGCGCCATGAGGGTGTGGCGGGCTCCCACCCGCAGCGAGTGGTCGAGAGCGGCCAGGCCGCCGGTCAGCCCGACCAGACGGCTGCCCACGGCCGGGACGCGCCAGCGCTGCTGCAGGTAGCTCATCAAAGTCTGCTGACCTACGGCTCCCAGTCCGTAGAACCCGGGCGGGACCCGGCCGAGGGGCTCGCCGACCAGGTGCACGGCGACGCGCGGTCGCCGGGGGTCGGCATACGTAGGATACGGGCTCGCCGGCGCGACCGGCGGACGCGGCAGGGACGACGGCGGCTCGGGGGAACTCCCCGGTACTGTTCCCGGGCCTTCGGGGGGCCGCGCCGGAGTCAAGGCAGCAACGGTGTCCGCCGACCCCTTGCCGTCGTCTTTGCCGCCCTTGCCGTCGTCTTTGCCGCCATCCTTTTTGTTGCCGTCCTTTTTGCCGTCGTCCTTTTTGCCGTCGTCCTTTTTGCCGTCGTCCTTGCCGGCGCCTTTACCACCTTTGCCGTCGTCTTTACTGCCGTCTTTGCCAGCGGCGGACGCGGTACCCGCGGACAACGACGCGGTGATGATCGGCGCGGATTTCTTGCCGCTTGCCAGCGGGGGAGCTTCCGCGGCGCGATGCCCGGAGCCCGCCGACCCCGGATCCTTGCTCGCGGCCCCGCGATTGGCGGCAGCGGCCGGCGGTGAGTCCTTGGCCGCAGCCGCCGCGCTTGCAGCGACGGCTACGGGCGCGCCGGCGCTCAGCGCGGCCGCTGACCCGGGC
>DAOMZC010000859.1:0-3296 GCA_035437965.1 Pseudomonadota bacterium | reverse complement strand
ACGCGCGCGTACAGGTCGGGCAGCGGCGCGCCGATGATGCTGCCCGGGCGATCGCAGTCGGCGCGCCCGAGCGGCTGGCAGGTCACGTGCACCGTCGTCTCGGTGATGCCGTACATGTTGTACAGCCGTGGGCGCTGCTCGCCGTGCCGCTCGAACCACGGCACGAGCGCGCCCAGGTCGAGCGCCTCACCGCCGAAGATGACCAGGCGCAGCGCCAGGAGCCTCTCGCTGGTCGCGTCGACGAGCGGCGCGGCCTGGATGAGCTGATAGAACGCCGATGGAGTCTGGTTTAGCACCGTCACCGACTCGCTGCGCAAGAGGCGGTAGAACGCCTCGGCCGAGCGGCTGACCCAGTAGGGAACGACGACCAGCCGGCCGCCGTAGAGCAGCGCCCCCCACAGCTCCCAGACCGAGAAGTCGAACGCGAAGGAGTGAAACAGGCAGAAGACGTCGCTGGCGGTGAAGCCGAAGTAGGAGTCGGTGGCGAGGAACAGGCGCGCCACGTTGCGGTGGGTGATCGGCACTCCTTTGGGCTGGCCCGTCGAGCCCGAGGTGTAGATGATGTACGCCAGGTGCTCGGGACGGGTGGCCGCGGGGAGCGGCTCGGCGGTCGCGGTGCTCGCGAGCTCGTCGAGGAGGACCACCGCCCCGGTCCACGCCGGGGGGAGCGCCCGCTGCACCTTGGCGTGGGTGACCAGCACCGGGGCCGCGGTGTCGTTAAGGATGAAGCTCAGCCGCTCGCGCGGGTAGACCGGATCGAGCGGCACATAGGCGCCGCCGGCGCGCAGGATTCCCAAGATGCCGATGACGAGCTCGGGCGACCGCTCGGCGCACAGGCCGACCGGGGTGTCGGGGCCGATGCCCAGGGCCTGCAGCCGCGCCGCGAGCTGGTTGACGCGCTGCGCGAGCTCGCTGTAGGTAAGCCGGGTCTGCTCGCAGGTAAGCGCCACCGCGTCGGGGGTGCGCGCGGCCTGGGCCGCGAACAGCTCGTGCAGGCAGGCGGTGACGGGAAACTCGCGCTGGCCGCCGCGGAAGCGCGCGAGCTCGGCCTGCTCGGACGCCGGCAGCAGCGCCAGCTGGCCGAGCGGCGCCGTCGGTCGCGCCACGATGTCGCGCAGCAGGGTCTCGAGGTGGCCGGCCCAGCGGGCGATGGTCGCCGGGGCAAACAGGTCGGTGCTGTACTCCAGGAAGCCGAGCAGCCCCTCGGGCCGGCGATCGAGCTGCAGCGACAGATCGCACATCGCGGCGCCGTTGTGCGCGGCGAAGCGGCTGACCGACCACCCGGCGGGCAGCTCCGGCCCCGGCGGATCGAGCAGGAACAGCACCTGGAACAGCGGGTGCTGCCCCAGGTGCCGCTCGGGCCGCAGCGCCTCGACGAGCTGGGCGAAGGGGAGCTCGGTGTGGTCCATCGCCGCCACCACGGTCTCGCGCAGCCGCCCGAGGAGCTCGCTGAACGACGACGTCGCGGCGAGCCGGGCGCGCAGCACCACCGTGTTGACGAACGGCCCGACGACCCCCTGCAGCTCGGGCCGCGCCTGGGTGGAGGCGACCCCGGCGATCGCGAAGTCGTCCTGGCCGCTGTAGCGGTGCAGGAGCGCCGCGAACGCCGTCAGCAGCGCCATGTAGAGCGTCGCCCCTTCGCGCTGCGCCAGCGCGCTGAGGCCCTCGGCCAGCTCGGGCGGCAACAGCACCGGGTGGCGGGCGCCGCGGAAGCTGCCGCCGGCGGGACGCGGGTAGTCGGTGGGCAGCTGCAGGACCGGCAGCTCGGCCAGCTGCCGTCGCCAGTAGTCGAGCTGCTCGCTGAGCGCCGCCTGGGTGCAGCGGGCGCGCGCCCAGGCGGCGTAGTCGGCGTACTGCAGCTGCGGCGCGGGCAGGGCCGCGGCCGGCTGACCCGGGCCGCCGCGATAAAGCCGCACGAGCTCCGGTAGGAGCACCTGGTTGAACGAGACGCCGTCGAAGATGGCGTGATGCAGGGTCAAAAGCAGGCGGTGCTCATCCGCCGCCAGGCGGACCAGCAGGCAGCGCAGAAGAGGCGGCGAGCGCAGGTCGAACGGCGCCCTGGCGAGCTCGTCGTGCAGGCGCTGCACCGTCGCTGCGCGGTTCTCGAGCGGCAGCTCACTTAGATCCTGCAGATCGAGCGCGAGCGGCAGCGCCGGATGCACCTTCTGCACCGGCTCGCCGTCCTCGGCCGCGAACCCGGTGCGCAGGATGTCGTGCCGGGCGATGAGCGCGCTGAGCGCGGCGGCGAGCCGGTCGGCATCGAGCGGGCCGCGGATGGTCAGCGCATAGGGCTCGTTGTAAAGCGGGCTCGTGCCGGCGAGCTGGCTGGTCAGCCATACCTGCTGCTGCGACGGCGACAGCGGCAGCCGGCGCGAGCGATCGGTCCGCTCGATTTCATCGCCGGACCGCTTTCGCGGGCGCAGGGCGTCCAGGCGGGAGGCGAGCGCCGCGACGGTGGGGTTCGCGAACAGCTCGCGCAGCGGCAGCTCGACGGAGAAGCGGGCGGCGATGAGGGCGGCGGCCTGTCCGACGAGCAGCGAGTGGCCGCCGAGCGCGAAGAAATCGTCGTCGACGCCGACCTCGTCCACCTGCAGCACCGCGGCGAACAGGGACGCCAGCGCCCGCTCGGCCGCGCTGCGCGGCGCGACATAGGTGGTGAGCAGCGCCGGCCGCTCCCGCCCGGGCGGCGGCAGCGCGGCCCGATCGACCTTGCCATGGCTGGTCAGCGGCAGCGCGGCGAGCGCGACGAACGCCGACGGGATCATGAACTCGGGCAGGCTGACCCGCAGGAATTCGCGGAGCTCGCCGATGGACAGCTCCGCCGCGGCCCGCGGCACCACGTAGGCCACCAGCCGGCGGTCGCCCGGCTCGTCCTCGCGCGCCAGGGCGACGCAGTGCCCGACCGCGGGGTGACGCAGCAGCGCCGCCTCGACCTCACCAAGCTCGATGCGGAAGCCGCGCAGCTTGACCTGGTGATCCAGGCGACCGAGAAACTCAACCCGCCCGTCGGGACGGAAGCGCGCCAGGTCGCCGGTGCGATAGATCCGGTCGCCGGGGTGCGGGCTGTAGGGGTCGGGCAGGAAGCGCTGCGCGGTGAGCTCGGGGCGATTGAGATAGCCGCGCGCCACCGCGACGCCGCCCAGACACAGCTCGCCGGTCTCGCCGATGGCGACCGGCTGCAGCTCCTCGTCCAGGATGTAGACGCGGGTGTTGGGCAGCGGCCTGCCGATCGACGGCAGCTCGCCGTCTCCGTCCGCCACGCTGCAGCGGCCCAGGGTCACCGCCACCGAGCCCTC
>DAOMZC010000858.1:0-3302 GCA_035437965.1 Pseudomonadota bacterium | reverse complement strand
GCGTGGCGCAGGAGCCGCTCCCCCTCGTCGTGCCGGTGGAGCAGCGCGCCGAGCTCCAGCCGGGCGGCCAGCTCAGTCACGCGCTGCCGGCGCTCGGCGGGCGGCTGGCCGAACAGGCCGAAGGCGAGGTTCTGCTGCACCGTCAGGTGGGGGAACAGCGCCTGGCTCTGCAGGACGTAGCCGATGCGGCGCCGCTGCGGCGGCTGGTTGATCGCCGCCGGCTGCCCCGGCGCGCGGCGGAGCAGCGTCTGCTCGCCGAGCGTCACCTGCCCGTGCTCGGGCAAGAGATGTCCGGCGATGACATCGAGCGTCGTGCTCTTGCCGGCGCCCGAGGGACCCAGCAGCACCGTGACCCCGGACGGCGCGGCGATGCGCAGCCACAAGACCGCGGACCCCCGCCGGCGCACCAGCGCCTCGACCTGCAGCCCCGAGCTCGCGTTACCGGCGCCGGCTGGCTCGCTCATCGCGCACCTGCCGCGAGCCGTACCCGGCGCCAGCCGGCACCATCAGCCGAGCTGCCACGCATCGTCTGGCCCGCGGAGCTCATCCCTCACTCCCCAGCGCTGCCGCCCGGCGCCGCCGGGCTCGCCGAGAGGCGGTTTACCGTGTACAGGATGGCCAGCGAGATCGCCGACAAGATCAGGATCAAGGCGAGCGCGTCGCGCTCCCGCCCCGCCTGCACCGCGTCGTAGATCGCCAGCGCTGCCGTCTGCGTGTAGCCCGGGATGTCCCCCGCCACCATCAGCGTCACCCCGAAGTCGCCGAGCGCCCGCGTGAACGCCAGCATCACCGCCGCCAGGATCTGCCGCCAGCACACCGGCAGCGACACCGTCCACAGCGTGCGCAGCTCGCCGGCGCCGAGCGACGCCGCGGCGCGCAGCAGCAGCGGATCGACCTCCTGCAGGGCGGCGCGCGTCGGCTTGGCGATCGCCGGCAGCGCGTGCACCATCGCCGCGACCACCGCGCCGGCCGGCGTGAAGGTCAGCGGCGTCCCGGTCAGCGCCTCGAACGCGCGGCCCAGCGCGCTGTGGCGGCCGAGCAGGACCAGCAGGTAGTACCCGAGCACCGTCGGCGGCAGCACCAGCGGCAGCGACAGCGCCGCATCGACGAGCTCGCGCCCGGCAAACCGCCGGCGGGCGAGCAGCGCCGCCAGCGCGACGCCCAGCCCCGTCGAGAGCCCCGTGGCCAGCAGCGCCACCGCGAGCGACAGCGCGAGCGGATGCCAGAGCGGCGCCAACTCGGCGCTCAGTTCACCTGGTAGACGTAGTCGACGTTCATCGCCGCGCCGCGGAACTTCGGGAACACCGCGGTCTTGAGCTGCGAGCGCATGCAGACGCCGATGTCGGCCTTGTCGAACGGCGACGCGAGCGAGATCGCGGTCAGCTTGCCGCCGCCGCCGATGGTGACCGCGACCTTGGCGGTGCCGCTCGGCTCGCCGAACTCGACGTAGCACTCGTGGATCTTGGCCTGGATGGGGGCGAGGACCTGATCGATCTGCTGCGGCAAGAGGCGCTCGGGCAGCGCCGCGAACTCTTCGGCGCGCTTGAGCTCGGCCTGCGACAGCTCCTCGCTGCCCTTGGGCGGGCAGGTGCGGTCGGGGGTCACCCGCACCGGCATCGCCTGCTCGGGCGAGGCCGCGGCAATCTGGCCGGTGCAGCGGTCAAAGACGCGGTGCCCGAGCGGCACGATGAGCACGCCCTTGGCGGCGGCGACCGTGGCGAGCGGCGCGGCGGCCTTGCCGGCGACGCTGGCGGTCTTGGCCGGGGCCGCGGCGGTCTCGCCGTAGGGGTTGCCGAAGCGGAACACGTGCTGGACGCGCAGCCGCGGAACTACCCGCTCGACGAAGCGATCGGCGCCGGTGCGGTCGGGCAGCGAGATCTCGTGGCTGGCCACCAGCTGCACGATCGCGCGCCCCTCGGCGACCCGCTGCGGCGGCCGGGTGGTCACGTAGCGCGGCTCGCCAGCGACGGTCGGAGGGTACTTGCAGGCGACGCAGCCGGCCACCTCCATGTCGACCTGCTTGGCCACCGTGTCGTACGGCGTGGTCTCCGGCTGGACATCCGAGTCGGCGACGAACGTGTGCGACTTCAGGTAGTCGAGGAGGTAGCCGCGCGTCCCCTCGCACTGGCGCCGCAAGAGGGCATCGCTGTCGTCGCACTTGGCGTACAGCGGCTCGATGAGCGTCGCCAGGTCCTTGACCAGCACCGCGTCCTTGAGAAGCTCGTCAAAAGAAGTCGGAGCCGCGGCCTTGGCCATCGGTGCCGCCGGGAGGTTGGCGAAAGCATCGGGCAGCGCGCCGGCGTCCTTGGCCTTGCCCGCCTCACCCTTGGCCGCCGCGGCGGCTGGGGCCTTGCCGGGGGCTGCCGCCTCGCCCTTCACTGCGGCAGCCGCCGGTGCCTTACCGTGGGCCGCCGCCTCGCCCTTTACCACGGCCGCCGCCTTGCCGGGGGCCACCGCCTCGCCCTTCGCCGCGGCGGCAGGCGCCTGGCCTTGAGCTGTCGCCTCGCCCTTCACCGCGGCGGCCGGCGCCTGGCCCTGGGCCCACGCGCTCCCGCCGGCGGCCATCGCCACGAGGACCGTGCCGAGGAGCAGCTGCCCCCGCAGCGTCCCGCCGCGACCGGACGCCTCCGGGGGAGGCTCGATTGTTGCCGCGCCGAGTTGCAAACCGTTGAACCGACCCGTGATCGCCCAAGAGATCCGCGTAAATAGCAGCGATGGCATTTGCGCCCTGTTTAGCACCATTTATCGCCCGCACGGAAAAAGTTTTCCGGAGCTTGGCGCCGTCCGCAGCGGCGCCGCTCAGCCTGGGTACGGCTCCCTGAAAGTTGCCGCGCCCAGCGAGGCTCAATCAAGCTGCGCGGTGGTCTCCAGCCGCGGTCCGGCAGTGACTTTTCCTGCCTAGGCGGGAGCGCAGTTTGTATAGTGACCGGCCGTGTCTGCCTCTGATCTGCTTTCCGCCCAAGGGCCGCCGGCTGCGCGGCCGGCAGTCGCCGCGTCGGCGGAGTCGAATTCATCCGTTTCAGAGCAGACGGTGGCGGCGGAGAAGTCCCCACCGGGGGGAGGCGCCGGCTCCCCGCGCGCGCTGCTCAGGCTTTCCGGGGTGAGCTTTGCCTATGAGGGGCGGGCGGTGCTGCGCGCGGTGAACCTGGCCGTCCGCCCCGGCGAGATGCTGTGCGTGCTGGGCGAGAACGGGGCCGGCAAGTCGACGCTGCTGCGGCTGTGCGCCGGGATCCTGCAGGCGCACAGCGGAAGCATCGAGTGTGCCGGCCTGCAGCTCGGCGGTCGCGGCGGCCCGGCGCGGG
>DAOMZC010000857.1:0-3304 GCA_035437965.1 Pseudomonadota bacterium | reverse complement strand
TCGTGCCGTGGTTTTTCTGCGGCGCGAAGCCGCGCAGCACGAACCGATCGCCGGGCTGCGCCCCGAGCGGCGCGTCGACCTGGAGCTGCGCCCGCGCCCACCCGCCCGGCTGCAGCTCGCCGCGGTCGAGCAGCGTCACCTGGGCCAGCCGCTGGGTCGTACCGGCGTGCAAGAGCAGCCGGCTGCGGCGCCCGAGCGGCGCCCGCGCGACCCCGAGCAGCTGCAGCCTTACATCGAGCAGGACGCCCGCCTGCAGGGTCCCCGGCCGCACCAGGGTCTCGCCCCGCGACAGCGCCGCCAGCGGCAGCGTCAGGTTCACCGCGGTGCGCTGCCCCGCCGCTGCCTCGGAGACGGCGACGCCGTGCACGTGCAGGCCGCGCACCTTGGCGGGGGGCAGCTTCTCGCTGCGCGGGCCGGGCAGCGGCACGAGCTCGTCCCCGACCTGCAGCCGCCCCGACCACAGGGTCCCGGTGGCGACGGTGCCGAAGCCGTGCAGGCTGAACACGCGGTCGACCGGCAGCCGCAAAATCCCCCGCTCGTCGCGCCCCGGCGCCGTCGCCAGCACCTTGGCGATCGCGGCGACGAGCTCGGGCAGCCCCTCACCGGTCCGGGCAGAGCAGGGGACGATCGGCGCCTGGGCGAGGAAGGTGCCGCGCAGGGTCTCGCGCAGCTCGAGCGTCGCCAGCTCGCGCAGCTCGGGCTCGCACAGGTCGCTCTTGGACAGCGCCACCACCCCGGTGCGCACGCCGAGCAGCTCGCAGATGTCCAGGTGCTCGCGCGTCTGCGGCATCACCCCCTCGTCGGCGGCGACGACCAGGACCACCGCGTCGATGCCCACCGCGCCGGCGACCATGGTGCGGATGAAGCGCTCGTGACCGGGCACGTCGACGACGCCGACCACGTCGCCGCTGGGCAGCCGCAGGTGGGCGAAGCCGAGCTCGATGGTGATGCCGCGCTCCTGCTCTTCTTTAAGGCGATCGGTGTCGATGCCGGTGAGCGCCTTGACCAGGCTGGTCTTGCCGTGGTCGATGTGGCCGGCGGTGCCGAGGACGCGGTGCAGGCTCATGGCGAGCAGCCTACAGCATCCGCGGCCGGGCCGCGCTGCCGGTCCGCGAGCTCTGGCAGGCCCGGAATCTGGTTGGGTCCGGCGGGGTCCGGCGAGCCGTTGCGAAAAGCGGGTCCGCAGCTAGGATGAAGCTCTGTGGCGCGCGGTACTTCACGCTGGTTGACCGGCTGGCGGTGGCGATGGGTGGTCACCCTGGGACTCGGCCTCGGGCTCGGCTGCGGGCTCGCCGGGACGCGGGTCCGGCCGGCGCGCGCCGACCTGTGGAGCTACGAGCGCGACGGCACCGTGATGTTCACCAACATCCCTCCGAGCGGCGACAAGGCCCACAAGTGGCAGGTGGTCTTGAAGGCCGGTCCCGGCAAGGCGCAGGGCGTCTCGGGCAGCGGCCCGGCCGGCTGCCGCACCTCGCGCGCCGACGTGGTCCCGGCACGCGACCAGAGCCCCGAGCGCTTCCACCGCTACGACCGCTACATCCGCGAGGCCGCCACCGTCTACGGGATGCCCGAGGCGTTCATCCGCTCGATCATCAAGGTCGAGTCGGACTTCGACCCCCAGGTGGTGAGCTGCGCCGGGGCACGGGGCCTCATGCAGATCATGCCCGAGGTCCAGGAGGAGCAGCGCATCACCGACGTGTTTGACCCGCGGCGCAACATCCTTGGCGGGACGCGCCTTCTGCGGCTGCTCGCCAACCGATTTCACGGCGATCTGGTGCTGACCATCGCCGGCTTCCACGCCGGGCCGGGCGCGGTGCTCAAGTATGACGGCGTGCCGCCGTATGAGACGACCCAGCTGTACATCCGGCTGGTCCTCAAGCAGTACCTGAACCAGCAGGGCCCGGGGCCGGCGGCGCTGACCAGCGGGCCCCCTGGACGCGGCCCGTGAGCGCGCTCTTGCGGCTGTTCTCGCCGGCCTACCGGCACGCCCTGAAGGCCGAGGCCGAGGGGCGCTACATCGAGGCGGCGCGCGCCTATGCGCTGTGCGGCCAGCGCCGCAAGGTCGCCGAGATGCACCTTCTGGAGGCGGAGAAGCGGGGCACGGCGGCCAGCGCGCTGCGCGAGCTGCAGGTGGCGGCGCACTTCCTGGCGGCGGACGAGGCGGCGGCGCCGGAGCTGCTGCTGCGCGTCGGGCACGCCTACCTGCGGTCGCTGCAGAAGGGCGTGCTGTCGACCGCCGACCGCGAGCTGTGCCACGAGGCGGCGCAGCTGCTCCTGCGCAGCGGCGACGCCAAGGCGGCGGCGGCGGCCTACGAGCTCGGCGGCGACAGCGAGCGCGCGGCGGCGATGTACCAGCAGGCCGGCGAGGTCGACAAGGTCGAGGCGCTCCTCGGCGCGCAGGAGCAGCAGCGCCGCCGCGCCCACGCCGAGCGCGTCCACTTCGATGCCTACCGCACCCACCTCGAGCTCGGGCAGCGCGACGAGGCGCTGGCGGCGCTGAAGACCTGCCTGGAGAGCGCCGCCGTCGCCGACCGCGCCGAGCCGCTGCGCCTTTACGAGGAGCTGAAGGGGCACCTGCTGACGGACGGGGTGGTGCGGCTGCGCCGGACCGCGGCGAGCGGTGCCGCGACCGCGGCGGCGCCAGGGTCGGCGGACGACGCCGCGCGGGTGCGGATCTTCGTCGGCGCGCTGCCGCTGCGCATCGGCCGCGAGCCGGGCTGCGCGCTGCCGCTGCGTGACCCCGGGGTCTCCCGCGAGCACGCCCAGATCGAGCTCACCGCCGACGGAACATTCGCCCTGCGCGAGCTTGCGGCCAAGAACGGCACCCTGCTCGGCGGGCTGCGGCTGCACCCGGGGACGAGCCTGCCGCTGCGCGACCGCGGCGAGATCGGCATCGGGCAGCACGTGACGCTGCGCTTCCAGGCGGGCCCGCACGAGCTGCAGCTGGAGCTCACGAGCGGCCTGGATCGCGGGCAGCGGCTCCACGTCGCGCCGGGGCCGCTGGCGCTGACCTTCGACGGACCGGAGCGGCTGGCGGAGCTCTACTTCCGTCACGGCCGGCCGATGTTGCGGGTGCTCGCCAGCGAGCCGTGGACCCTGAACGGGCGGCGGGTGCCGCCGCAGGTCCAGCTCCTGCGCGGCGACCTTATCGAGCTGGCCGGGCAGCGCATCGAGGTGCTCTGATGTCGCTGTGGCAGCGGCTGCGCCGAGCTCTGGGAGGTGTGGACGCGGGCGCCCTGCAGAACAGCGGCGCGGGCCCGCTGCCCGGGCTCGACCATCTCCCACGTCATCCCCAGCGAGTCGG
>DAOMZC010000856.1:0-3307 GCA_035437965.1 Pseudomonadota bacterium | reverse complement strand
GGTGTATTCATCCAGGCCCGGCGACGGCAACCGCGCTGCCGGACATTATGTGGCTTTATGTCCTTGTGAATGATCCGACGCCGGTGAATGGTATCGATGATCCCGGCGAGGGCAGCGGCCGTGCGGAGCGCGGTCGATAGATCGAGCGGGCCGGCAGCCAGGAGCTCGCTGAGCGGTCGGCCGGGCAGCGACTCCAGGACGAGGGCGAGGCTATTTCCGCACGGCTCAAGCGCATACGCTTGCGCGAGGCCCGGCAGCGCGAGCTCGCGCAACATTCCGAACTCATGCCGCAGCTTGCCCTGCTCGCGCGGGCTCGGGAACTCGCGCGCCAGAAGCTTGATCACGACCGGGACGCCATCGGCAAGCCGGTGTCCGCGATAGACGATTGTCTGTTCGCTCTCGTGAAGCTTCTGCTCGATCGCGTAGCCCGACAGTCCCTTCATACCTCAGCCTTAACTGCAGCAGTTCTTCCGACGGCTGCCATGACCGATCCCCCAGTTAGATAGTAGGCTGGAAACATCACCGCGCGCCAGGGGTTTTGTTTCTTCCAGCGATGGGAATTTGCCCCTTGCCAAGAAGGAGTACAGCCAGAAATGGTCCAGCTTTTATGTGTGGTAGATGTCGGGGGCCGCCCCTTTTGTCGTCGCGATCCGCGGTGCAACTGCGCTGGCGCGCCGCACGCGGTCCGCGATAGTATGGAAAGGGCGAGCCAAAACAGGCGCGCGCTAGGAGTATAGGGAAATGGCTTCGACTTCAATCACCGACATCATGCATCTGGCACCACCATTTCTTGAAGATCCCTACCCATTTTTTGAGCGCGCCCGCCGCGAAGCACCGGTCTTTTTCAGTCCGATCTTCCACGTGTGGATCGTATCCCGACATCAAGATGTCACGACCGTCCTCCGCGACCCGACCCGCTTCAGCTCTACCGAGGTGCTGAGCCCGCCCAACCTCCCGCCCGAGGTCCAAGAGATCCTCAAGAGCGACTACGACGCGGTCTACCCGCTTTTGGCCAGCGATCCGCCGGCTCACACTCGCGTACGAGCGCTGGTGAGCAAGGCCTTCCTCCCCCAGCGCATCGCCCGGCTCGAGCCCCGCCTCCGCGAGCTCGCCACCTCGCTCATCGACGCTTTCGTGAGCGACGTCCAGGCCGATCTGGCCGATCTGGCCGATCTGATCGAGCGCTTCGCGGTTCCCTTTCCCATGGGCCTTATTGCCGAGATGTTCAGCGTGCCGATCGCGGACGTGGCCCTCATCAAGAAGTGGTGCGATGATGAGGCGCTGTTCATGTCGGCGCCGCTGCCGCTTGACCGGAACATCGAGTGCGCGCGCAGCGTAGTTGCCTTTCGCCGCTATCTGCGGGCCCTGGTCGACGAGCACGCAAGAGCGCCCAAGGATGACCTGGTCTCCAGTCTGATGGAGGCCCGCGTCGATGGCGAGAACCCGCTGAGCCGCGCGGAGCTCGTCGGTCTGCTGTGCGTCCTGGTCTTCGCCGGCCATGAGACCACGACCAACATGATCGGCAATGTCCTTCTGCACCTCTTGCGCTCCCCGGGGCGCTGGGAGGAGCTGCGCCGATCTCCGTCGCTCATCCCCGCCGCCTTGGAGGAGGGACTGCGTTATGACGCTCCAGTCCAGGGGATGTTCCGGACCACCACCCAGGAGGTCGAGCTCGGCGGGGTCACGCTGCCCAAAGGGGCCCGGCTGTTCGTCCTGTTCGCATCCGCCAACCGGGACGAAGCGGCGATTGCGTCACCCGATGTGCTGGACATACATCGCAGTGAGCAGAACCACCTGAGCTTCGGACGGGGCATTCACTTCTGCATGGGCGCGGCCCTGGCCCGCATGGAAGGCCGCATCGCGCTCGAGCTCCTTACGCAGCGGCTCCCCGGGGCCCGGCTGGTCACCGATGAGCCGCCGGTCTACCTCGCCAACCTGATGCACCGCGGTCCCAAGCGCCTATGTGTCACCTGGGACCGGTGAAAAAAAGGAGTAAGCGCCGCCGTCGCCCCGGTTGACGGCGAAGCTAGGGAGCGGCCGGAGGGAGCAGGGACTCGAAGCGGTGGCCAAGGCGCGCCATCACGGCCTCGGCGGCGATGACTCCGGAGTGGTGGGCTTCCTCGAACAGAGCCATGCCGCCCAGGTCGGTGTGGGCGAAGTGAATCGGTCCCAGCGGCGCGGCCGCCTGCTCCAAGGCCCCCGAGGTAAACAGTCCCGGGACCGGGCGGATCATCCCGTGGCCCCAGCGCACTAAGTCGATGCGCTCCACCTGGTCGGGCAGCTCCGGCTCGGCGCGCCGCAGGTCGGCCAGAATTTTTGTACACAGCTCGGTGTGGGAGGCGCCGAGGAGTCGCGCTCGCTCGCGCTGCGGCTCGGTGCCGCACAGCGGCAGGTAGTAGGTCCACACCGTGCGCGGTAGGCCATCGGGGGACGGCGGCGGCTCGCTCTGGTGGGTGGCGACGACGTAGCCGAGCGAGGGGCTCTCATAGAGCACGTTGTCCCAGCACAGCGGGAAGCCGGACTTTTCGCCGGGAGCGGGGGCGATGGGCGGCGGCGGCGCGCGGCGCAGGGTCAGGTTGGCGACCAGCCAGGGGGCGTAGGTGTAGCGCTGCAGCCACGGTGGGGGCGCGGCCCGCAGCGGGGCGATGAGGTGGCGCCGGAGAAAGGAAGGTAGAGCGAAGATCGCGGCACGCGCGGTGAGACGTCCCCGCACGGTGTCCGCTCCACTGCGGAGCGGCGCGCGGTAGAAGACCTCCACGCCTTCCTCGCCGGGCAGCGGGCGCACATCGGTGACCAGGCAGCGCGTATGCACCCGCTCGGCTCCCACGCGTGTCAAGAGCCCAGCGACGAGGCGCGCGTTGCCCTCCGGCCAGGTCAGTACCTGCGGCGGCGCGTCATCGGGGTGCAAGAGCCGCGCTGCGTAGTAGTGGACTCCGGCATACGCCGACGCCTGGGCCAGCGTCACGCCAAAGTCATCGCGACAGCCGTAGTCGACCTGCCAGCGCAGCCGCGGCGAGGTGAACCCGCGGCGGTCCAGGTAGTCGGCCATGCTGAGCCCATCCAGCTCGGCCGCACCGGCAGCTCGCCAGCGCCCGCGCGTGCCCGGCACGCTGAAGGTCCGCCGCCCCTGGGCGTCGCGCCGCCGGACCCAGGTTCCGATTTCCTCATGGAAGCGCTGCAGCTGCCGCAGATCCTCGGCGCTGGCGCCGGCGCGCAGGTACAGGCCTTCGTACCAGCGGCCCTTGTGGTAGATGCGCTCCTGGGGCGCGCGACACAGGTGCTCTTCGCCGCAGATCGCCCGCCCGGC
>DAOMZC010000855.1:0-3315 GCA_035437965.1 Pseudomonadota bacterium | reverse complement strand
CCGCTGGAGCCGCCGGTGGCGCGACCGCTCAGCATCCTGCCGGCGCCGGCGCCCGAGCCACCGGCAGGGCCGCTGCCGCCGGAGCTGCGCGCGCGGCTCGATGCGGTCCAGTCGCTGCATCCGCGCCTGTACCACAGCCTCAGTAGCCTCGATGATGCGCAGCTCGGCGCGGTGCTGTCCGCCGATGAGGCGCTCCTCTTGCGGGCGCCGGTGGGCTCGGGCAAGACGACGGTGCTCGTCCACAAGGTGTTGTATCTGCACTTCATCCAAGGGGTGCCGCTGAGTGCGATTGCGCTGCTTACCTTTACAAACCGCGCCGCCGCCGAGATCCGCGGACGCATCGAGCAGCTCTCGGCGGGGAGCTTGACCGCCGATGACTTCTGGCTCACCGGCACGTTTCATGGCGTGGCGCGCGGGCTGCTCGCCCGGGCGCTGCCGATCGGGCAGCTCGGCTACGGAGCGGATTTCTCGGTGATGGAGGAGCCCGAGCGGGAGCAGCTCATCGAGGAGCTCATCGCTCAGCACCGCCTGCGCGTCGGTCGCCGGAGCCAGCTGCGCGAGCGGCTGCGCGGGCCGCGCCCCGGGGAGGCCGCGCCGGAGGGGGCCGTGGGCCGCCTGGCCGCGCTGTTCGCCGAGGCGAAGCGCCGGCGCAACGCGATGGACTTTGACGATCTAATAGCTCATGCGACAGCGCTGCTCGGTGCGGTCGCGGGGTCGGCCGCGGCGGACAGTCCCGGCGCGGCGGCCGACCCTGCGCTCGCGCTGCCGCCGCGCTTTATCCTCGTCGATGAGATGCAGGACTGTGAGCCGCGCGAGCTCGATTTCCTGCAGCGGCTACGCGGGCCGCAGACCGGCTTCTTCGCAGTGGGCGACCCGCACCAGGCAATCTACGGTTGGCGCGGCAGCGCGCCATCGCTGTTTGCGCGCGCCGAGGCCGACTTCGGCTGCCGCACCCAGGCGCTCGGCGTCAACTACCGCTCGACGCGCACGATCGTCGATGGGGCTCGCGCGGTGCTCGGGCTGCAGCAGGCGACCGGCGGCGGGTCCGGAGCCTTGCGCGCGGCGCGCAGCCTGGGCGAGCGCATGGTGATCCGCCGCCATCACGATCCGATCGCCGAGGCGCTTTATCTGGGCGAGCGCCTCACTCGGCTGCACCAGAGCGGAGTGTCGTACGGGGAAATCGCCGTCTTATACCGCCTGCGCGCGCAGGCCGAGCCGATCCGAGCCGCGCTGACCGCGCGCGGCATCCCGTGCGCCGAGTCCGAGGAGTCCACTCCCGACGCGGTGCGCCTGCTGACCCTGCACGCGGCCAAGGGGCTGGAGTTCAGTTACGTCTTTCTCAGCGGCATCAACCAGGGCCTGTGCCCGCTGGGCCACGCCGACAAGCTCGGCGATGATGCCGAGGAGCGGCGGCTGCTGTTCGTCGGCCTTACGCGGGCGCGCGACGGCGTCGAGATCTCCTATCATATGCGTCCGCATCAGCTGGGGGCCCTGGGCGAGCCGAGCTCCTATCTGACCTGGCTCCCGGCCACCCTCGTCGACTGGAGCGAGGTCCCCCCCGCGGCGCCGCCCCCTCTCGCAGCAGCAGAGGCGACGCCGCCGGCCGTGCCAGCGCCCGAACCGGCGGCACCGTCGGCGCCCCAGGACCTCGGGCCGTGGCAGGTCGGCCAGGCAGTACGCCATCCGCGCTACGGAGAAGGAGTGATCGTCGGCGTTGGCGGCGGCAACGTGGACTGCACCTTCGGCAAGTTCGGCGCGCGCTCCTTCCCGGTCGCGCTGTGTCCTCTGGTCGCCGTCGCCCGGCCGCTTACGGAGTAGGGGCCAGACAGACGCCGCGGTAGGCGGTCTTCGCCGCAGCCGTGGCCAGCGTCGTCGGCAGGATCGTCGCCGGAGCGCTGCCATCATCGCTGAACGAGATGAGGCGCGTCTGAACGCCCGTGGCCTCGGCCGTGGTCGCGATGAGCGTGACCTTGGTGCCGGCGACAAAGCCGGTCACGCCGCGCGCGCCGAAGCCGGTGCCGGTGAGCAGCGTGCCGTCCAGCGTCCAGCTGTTGTTCATCAGGCGCCAGCGCTGCACGCCGCCGTCCGGTGCCGCGCGATCATCGGCTATATACAGCGTGTCGATCCCGGGGACGGCGTCGCGATCGAAGGCGACGAAGCCGAAGGGCGACAGCGCGTTGTTGTTATTGGGGAAGCCGGGCAGCTGGGTCGCGGTGGCGTTCGCGGTCATCGGCAGGCCGGTGCCGATGGTGTTGATGCCGCCCACGGTGACGCTGGAGCGGCTCGCGTACAGCTGTCCGTTGACGATTCCCAAGGCGCGCATGTTGAACGGATCGCCGAGCACCCGGACCGGCGTCAGCGTGTTGCCGAGCGTCGTGTAGGCGATTCCCAGAACGCCGCTGACCCACAGCGCCGTCCCATCGGTGCTGGCGGCGCCGCGCACGTTGTTGCCGGCGCCGCTTATGCCATCAAACGAAGTGGCGGTATTGACGCTGCCGTCCACGGCGACGCGGCCGACCACGCGCTTTGAGTTATCCAGCAGGGCGGTGGTGCCCGGGGTGGCGTCGTACCCCGCCAGCAGGACATAGCGGCCATCGACCGAGCGGGTGAGCGTGCCCTCGGACACGGCGGTGCCCGACAGCACGAACGGCCGATTGGCGCCATTTGCCGCCGTCGGCATCGCGACTGGAGTGCCGATTGCAGTGCCGTCCGCGATGCGGTGCCGCTCAAGAAAGACCGCGGCGCCGGTGTTCGCGGCCAGGGTTGCCGTTCCGTCGCCGACTCGCGCCACCATGACCTCGGTGGGAGGAACCGCGTTGGCGAGATCGCCTGCTCCGGCCAGATCGCTGGCGCTGCCCAGATCGTTGGCAACGCTAAAATCCGGCGAGGTGGCTGCATCGAAATTACCCGTCTGCCCTGGATTGTTCGAGCTGCAGCCAGCCCCACAGAACAGACACAGCGGAGTAATCAGACAAGACGCCAACAAGATCTTCATAGGTGACTCCTAACTCTCCCCCCAGTCGGGAGACGATGGTCAAGCTACGCGGCGCTCCTGGCTTCCTGCATCGCCAAGACTACGTTCACTCAGAGGCCCCGTCCGAGTAGGGCGGATGGAGCCGCTTTCTTACATAATGAGACATATTTTAAGAAAGGAAAGTTACATATTCTGCAAGAGAATGGCCTGATAATCAGGCCGCGCGTCACCGCCACTCACGCTGGTGGGAGCAGCGGTGTGAGCCGACCCGGCGGCGCCGCTTCAAAGCCCCTCAGCGACGCGAACGAGCGGATGGTTCACGGCTGAACAACCTCCGAGAG
>DAOMZC010000854.1:0-3325 GCA_035437965.1 Pseudomonadota bacterium | reverse complement strand
GCCGCGCACGTCTCGGCGCGCTACCGCATCGGCTGGCGCGGCCAGAGGGGGCCGGACGCTTCGGGCGGCGTGGTGATCTCGACCGGCGCCGGCTCGACCGGCTGGAGGTCGTCGATCTTCAACAGGGCCAGCGGGGTGCTGGCGCTGACCGCGGGCGCGCCGACAAACCTCGGCCGCCCGCGGCTCGGGTGGGAAGATCCGCGCCTGATGTTCGTCGTCCGCGAGCCTTTCGTCAGCCGTCACTCGCGCGCCGGCATCATCGCCGGCATCGTCGATCCGCAAGATGAGCTGCGGCTGGAGTCGGCGATGCCGCTCGGCGGGGTGATCTTCTCCGACGGCGTCGAGGCCGACTACCTGACCTTCAACTCTGGCGCCGTGGCGCGCATCCGCGCCGCGCCGCAGCGGGCCCGCCTGGTCGTTCCCTGATCGCGGTCCACCGCGGGCAGATCTCCCCTTTGCTGCCATCCGTAAGGTATGCTGGCGCCGCATGGAGTTCCGCGTTGCAGTCGATGTCGTCATCTTCACGATCAGCGCCCAGGCAAAGGTCACCTCGGCGCTCGAGGTGCTGCTGGTCAAGCGCGGCATCCCGCCGTTCCGCGGCCGCTGGGCCATCCCGGGGGGGTTCGTGCTGCCCAAGGAGTCGCTGGAAGAGGCGGCGCTGCGCGAGCTGCAGGAAGAGACAGGGGTCCGCGATGTCTACCTGGAGCAGCTGTACACCTTCGGCGATCCGGGGCGCGATCCGCGCGGCCGGGTGATCTCGGTCGCCTACTTTGCCCTCATCGCCGCCGATCAGCGGCCGATTGCCGCCGGCAGCGACGCCGCCGAGGCGCAGTTCTGGCCGATGTCGGAGCTGCCCGCGCTGGCTTTTGATCACGAGCGAATTCTCTCCTACGCGCTCAGCCGGCTGCGCAACAAGCTGGAGTACACCACTGTCGGCTTCCAGCTGCTGCCGGCCACCTTCACGCTGTCCGAGCTGCAGCGGGTGTATGAAGCGATCCTCGGCCGCGCGCTCGACAAGCGCAACTTCCGCCGCAAGCTCGGCCTGCTGTCGATCTTGACGCCGCTCAACGAGTACCGGGCGAGCGGCCGGCGCCCGGCGCAGCTTTTCCGCTTCTCGCAGCGTCAGTTCGACAAGCTCAAAGACAAGGGAATCCTGTTTCCTTTTTAGGAAAGCAGGCTGAGACAAAACGTAGCTTTTGCCTCAGCCTGCTAGCGATCGGTCTTGCGGTACCACGGAACGCCGACGATGGGGAGTCCGCCGAGCTGGCTGATGAGGGCCTCGATCTGCGACCACGCCGGGGCCTTCTGCGCTTCGGGGGGAACGTTGATGAGGAACGCCTCCAGAGCGCTGCGCAGGGCGCGCTCTGGATCGCTCAGCACGCCGTCGAAGCGGTGATCCAGGAGGTGCGCGGTGGTGCTGCTCGCCTGCGCGAGCAGGTAGTCGAGGAAGAGATCGAGCCGCCGCGCCGCTTCGCGGAGCAGGGTCGGCGTCCCCTCCAGCGCATCCTCCATGGCGACCCAGTCGAGGTCGCGGCGCCACAGCTCCTCAAGCAGCGGGTTGCGCGTAAGCGCCAGCGCGACCCCGAACGACTGCGACTCCGGAGTCGCGGCCTGCGGTACGCGCAGCGCCCGCCGCACCGTGTCGGCGATGCGCAGGAAGTTGGCGTCGTTCATCGAGAAGCCGACGAAGATCATCTTCTTGGTGAGGAGCTGCGCCTGCACGATCCCCGCCAGCGCCGCCCGCTGCTCGTCGTAGCGCATGTAGTCGCGGCGGGTGAGCACGATGTCGCGCGGGTGCTCGACGCTGCCGTGCATCTTGAGGAGCCAGCCGACGGCGCCGTGCTGCGGCGCGTGGGGCAGGACGGCCAGGGTCCGGCTGCCGGCGCTGGTGAACGCCATCTCGAAGAGCTGGTCGTAGTTGGTGGTGACGATCTCGGTGATCGGCAGGCTGGCCAGCAGCGCGTGGCCCAGGGCAAAGTGCTGGCGCTGCATCGCGGCGGCGATCCGCTCGCGCAGGATGTCCTCGCCGCCGCAGCGCTGCTCCAGGATGTGCGACTGATCCAGGTAGTCGAGCCGCCGCAGCGCCGCGAGCTCGGCGTCGCGGATGCCCAGCTGGCGCGCCAGCTGCTCGAGCAGCTCGCCCCACATCGGCAGGCTCGCTCCGGTGCTCACCCCGGCGCCGAGAAACAGGACGAGGTCGCCGCGCGCGGCCAGGGCGGCCAGACGATCGGCGTGGCTGCGCAGGGGCGCCGGCAGCTCGCGCCAGGAGTCCGGCCGCGCCCGCCGGTACGCTTGAGCGGCGGCGAAGGTGTGCTCATCGTAGGCGACCAGGGCGATGTCCAGCCGCTGGCGCCGGGCGCTCTCGGTCAGCGCCGGGATGAGCAGCCGCACCACGTCGCCGGCGAGCGACTCGGCACCGCCAAAGCCGGTCCCCACCACCGGCAGCGCCAACAGTGGTCGCGACCGCGGCCCGCTGCCGGCTCCGCGGTCCGCCAGGTCGCGCGCCGCCGCATCGATGAACTGCACCGCGCCCTGGATGAACCAGTCCAGGCTCCGCGCCTTATCGGCGCCGACGTTGGTGAGCCACGGCTGGGGGTAGGCGGCGGGCCAGCCGTCGAGCTTCAGGGTGCGCCGGCCCTCGGGGTGCCAGTCAGAAGGCAGCTCGCGGCGCGGCACGGCGTCGGCGGCGCCGGGGGGCCACTCCAGCCAGTGGCGATTGGGGCGAGCCCGCACGTCGCAGGGCAGGAGCCAGGCGTCGCAGCAGAGCTTGCGGATGTCGCTGTGAACGATGAAGACGTGTCCCATGGTGGCTGCTCCGTCCAAGTCGGCAGCTTGTTCAGCATAGGCTTTCTTGGCGAAATCGTCTGCACCCCCGCTCTCCTCCTGCCTTATTGCCGCGGCTCGGGACCCCAGGCGGACCACGGCCGGCATCCCGGCTCGGCCGGGCCGACGGGGTCAGGCGACCAGCGAAGAGTAGAAGTCGTACTCATCGACCGGGCGCTCGCCTCGTCGGTGCCGCCGCAAGCCGCGCCGCGTCGTCATCCCTCCGTCATCCCTCTGTCATTCCTCTGTCATCCCTCCGTCAACTCTTGGGCACTTCTCGGACCTCGCTCCGTCATCGCTCGGGCCTCTCTTCGTCATCGCTGTGCGTCACTCCGGGACTCCGGCGGCGCCGGCGCCATCCCGGCCCGCTCGGCCTCCGGCCCTTCCTGGGGCCAGGTCCACTTGCTGAGCTCCACGGCCAGCACGCTGCCGGCCGCGGCGGCCAGCACTCCCAGCCAGTCAGCGCGAGTAAAGTGCGTCATCGCGAGCAAGCTGCGCAGCC
>DAOMZC010000853.1:0-3329 GCA_035437965.1 Pseudomonadota bacterium | reverse complement strand
CATCGGCGGCATGCTGGCCGACCGCTACCTGGGGTATGTGCGCTCGGTGATCATCGGGGCGGCGCTGATGGCCGGCGGCTACTTCGTGCTGGCGCTGAACAAGCCGAGCTCGCTGTATGCAGCGCTCGGGCTGCTCGTTTTGGGCAACGGCTTCTTCAAGCCGAGCATCGCCACCCTGGTCGGCCGGCTCTACGCCCCCGGGGATCTGCGCCGCGACAGCGGCTTTACCATCTTCTACATGGGCATCAACATCGGCGCCCTGATCGCGCCGCTCGTCGGTGAGCTCGTGCGCCAGCACTACGGCTGGCGGGCCGCGTTCGCCACCGGCGGCGGCGTGCTGGCGACCAGCTGGGCCTACTTCCTTTTCACCTGCCACACCCTGCGCGCCGCCGACCATCGGCCCGGCCGCGCTGCCGCCTCGCCCAAGAGCACCGCGCCCGCCGCGGCGCTGTCACCGCTGGAGCGCCAGCGGGTGGTGGCGCTGGTGATCATGTCGACGATCGTGCTCCTGTTCTGGCTCGCCTTCCAGCAGAGCGGCAGCACCCTGACCTTCTGGGCCCGCGACTGCACCGATCGCACCCTGCAGCTTTTCGACCTGCAGCTGCGCCCCTTCGAGTGGACGATCCCGCCCGGCTTTTTCGCCTCGGTCCCGGCGGCGTTCGTCATCGTCCTGTCGCCGCTGCTCGCCTGGGGCTTCGGCGCCCTGCGAGCCCGCGGTCGCGAGCCGTCGACGCCGGCCAAGATCACCCTGGGCATGCTGACGACCGCCGGCGCCTACCTGGTGATGGTGACGGCGTCGCTGGCGGGCGGCGACCACGGGCGGGTGAGCCTGTTGTGGCTGGTCAGCGCCTATCTTGTCATCTCGATCGCCGAGGTGCTGATCTCGCCGATGGGCCTGTCGATGGTGACCAAGCTGGCGCCGCCGCGCCTGGCCGGGCTCCTCATGGGGCTGTGGTTCGTGTCGACCTCGCTCGGCAACAAGCTCGTCGGGGTGCTGGGGGCGCTGTGGAAGCCGTGGCCGCACCACCGGTTCTTCTCGCTGCTCGTCGCCACCTCGCTGCTCGCGGCGGGGCTCCTTTTAAGTCAGCACCGCCGGCTGCGTCGCGCCATGCCGAGCACCGAGCTCCCCAAGCTGGGCGAGCTGGAGGCGGTCCCCTTTTCCCGTCCGGCCGGAGCCCCGGTAGCAATTCCGGCCGGAGCCCCGGTAGCAATTCCGGCCGGAACTAACGAGCGACCCCAGGCCAACGAAGTTGCCGCTGCCTGATTCCGACCCGGAGAGCTTGCCGATATCTAGAAGGTCACACCGACGGACAGGTGCACGCGGTAATACAGCTGGGCGCCGTTTACGTTGAACAGCAGCGGCAGGCTGAAGACCTCGCCGCCGAAGTTCCAGCGTCCGTTGAGGATGTACTTGATGCCAAACTCGGGGATGAGCGCGCCGCTGTGCACGACTGTCTGCGGCGTACCCGGCTGGCCGTCGGTAAGCAGGGCCGCGTAGCCGGCGACGATCCGCGGGTAGACGTACAGGCCGCGCAGCGGCAGCCGCACGTCGTACTGGAACCCGACCGGCACGATGATCGCCGAGGCCCCGGGCTGGAACTGGAACTGCACCGGCAGCACGAGGTAGCCGTTGCGGTTGCGGGTCAGCGCCGCGCCCAGGTCGAGGACGATCGAGCCCTGGTGGGCGCAATTGTTCGGATAAAGGCAAAACGCCGGCCCGATCTTGATGTTGAACATGAACGGGCCGGCCTTGTCGGGGGCCGGTCCCGAGCTGCCCTGCCCCGCGCTGCTGCCCGAGCTGCCCGAGTGGGCCGGTCGCCCCGAGCTGCCGCCGTCCTTGTCAGCGCCCGGCTTGACCACCGGCTCCGGGTCCTCGGGCGGCGGCGGCGGGGTCGGCGGCGGCGGGTTGCTCTCGGTCTCGAGCGGATCCTGCTGGACCTGCGGCGGCTTCTTGCGCTTGACCGCTTCAGCCTCCGTGCCCAGCGAGGCCCACAGCCCCACGGCAAGCAGCATCCTTAGCACTGCGCTGTAGCGCCAGGTCCTGGGCATCACACTCATCGGGTACGCAAGGGGTAAGGAGAAAATAGCTTTTCCATCTTACACCCGCAGCGGGCCTTGAGGAAACGCCAATAATCGGCGCCAGCGACGAGCTTTAGCTTGGCTCTTGTTTAGCCGGGGAGGCCGGGAGGCAGGCGGCCGCTTATCGCCTTTCCGACCCAGCCCTTGGCCAGGATCAGCCCGACCGGCGAGGAGCAGGCGATCAGCGAGTAGATGAGCCACATCGCCTCGGTGTTCTGCGCCCCCTGCGCCGGGCAGTAGTGCGACAGGAACCACCCCGAGTACATGCCGGTAATGAGCTTGGTCATAAACCACGGGAACTGCGCGACCCCCATGTACATGCCGGTCTTGCCCGGCGGGGCGATCTCGGCGACGTACTGCAGGAAGCGCGGCTGCCACAGCGCCTCGCCGACCGACATCAGCACCGTGTACAGAAGCAGCAGCCCGGGGCTTGGCCCGAGCGCCAAGAGGAACGTCGGCACCGCCATCACCGTGGTGCCGACGATCATGCTCTTGTAGACGTCAAGGCGCGTCGTCAGCGCCGTCACCAGCGGCGTCAGCACGAAGATGAGCAGCGGGTTCAGGTTCGAGAAGAACTCGAAGTTGCTACTTACCCAGGGGGCGCTGCGGAAGGCGCGCTCGATGTACAGCGGCAGGGTCAGCCAGTTGTGGGCGAACAGCGTCTGCACCGGGATGAGGACGAAGATGAAGAAGCTGAACTTGCCGTCGGACAGCGGGTGCTCGCGCAGCCACTTGGCCGACAGCACCCGCGGCTTTACCGGCGTGCCCGCGGCCTCGGCGACGCTGGCAGCGACCGAGCCGAGCGTCTTGGCGACGACCTCGGACACCTCGGCCTCCGGGGTGCGCACGCGCGGCAGGAAGCGGGCGATGATGAACAGCCCGAGGACGGTGAGCGCTGTATAGGCCCACAGCACCCCGGTGAGGCCGTTGGGCGGGAAGACTCCCTCGCTGGCGTGGCGCAGCGGCGGGGCTTCGTCGGGGGCGAAGGGGCCGCCGAGGGCGGGCTGCCGGCGGAAGCGCGGCGGGGGGCCCGGGAGGAAGTCGTCGCCGGCTCGCTCGTCGCGGTCGTGAAGGCGGCGGCGGGCCTGGACGAGGCGGAGCTCCTCCGCGGCCGAGGCGGAGCCTTCTTGCAGGCGGCGGCGGATCAGCGCGACGACGGCGTCGGGCATGAGGTCGGCGCGCAGGGCCACGTGCGCGAGCTCGTGGAGGTGGTGCCCCTGGCGCTCGCTGGCGGCGGAGGTCGCGGCGTC
>DAOMZC010000852.1:0-3340 GCA_035437965.1 Pseudomonadota bacterium | reverse complement strand
GCACATAGTCCGGGGCATCCCGGTGCAGGTCGAGCCCGAGGAAGCGCAATTCCGGCCACTGCAGCGCATCGGCCAGCAGCAGCCGCATGGCCAAAAGCAGCACCGCCGAGCCGCTGGCGGCGACCTCGGAGTCGGTACGCAGGCCGGGGACCGGCGGCGTGTCGCTCTGCCGGCCAAGGAGCAGCGGCGTATCCCACAGCGCCGGCTCGCGCTCGGGCGACCAGCGCAGGGCGTGGGCGACCTCGGCGATGTACCGCTGGTCGCCTGGAGGCAGGTCCCGCAGCGCGAATACGACCGCGCGGAAGCCGGGGGCTACAGTCATTCCTATTTCCTCACCAGACGGGATGCCGCTAATGGGTGCTTCATAGAATACCGTCCCTGCATCGTAGCCTGACCGAGCGGGAAAATGAAGCGGTTTAGCGAGGTTAGGGCGGGCTGGGGAAGTTAGCGGACGAAGGGGCGGAAGGCGTAGCCGAGGGTGATCATGACGCCGAGGTACTCGTCCTGGGCGGCGGAGACGGGGGTGAGCTGGTCGGTCTGAAGGACGTTCCCCTGGCCGGCGAACGCGAGCTTGTTCTGCTCGTAGAAGAAGCTCGCCCCGAGGGTGATGCCCTTATACAGGTCGTACGAGGCGCCGAGCTCGATGCGCCACAGCGTCCCGTCGCCGGGGCCGTACGAGCGGTAGCCGTTCGTCTGAAACAGCGGCTGGCCGACCCCGTCGAAGGCGGGCGTCGACAGCGACCCCAGGGTCAGGATCTTGGCGAACGTGAAGCCGAGCCGCGCCGCAACCTTCTGGGTAAAGAAGATCCGGCCGCCGATGAGGGCCCCGAGGTAGCGGTACTCGCTTGAGGGCAGGTGCCCGTAGTCGATGTTCTGCTTGGGGTTGATCGTGAAGTTGTGGTCGCCGAAAAGGGCCTCAAGCTCGATGATCGGCCGCAGGATCTGGCCCCAGTAGTTGTACTGCCAGCGGATGGCGGCCTCGATCCGCTGCTCGGCGGCGCTGTAGTAGCCGAGCACCGGGCCGCCTTCCTGCGAGACCTGGCCGATGTCGCGCCACACCGGCAGCATGGCGGTGACCCGCACCCCAAGGCCGGCGAGCGCCGGGCTCAGGCTCTTGCCGAACGAGAACGGGTAGAGCTCGCCGTGCAGCACCGCCCCGTGCGAGCCGGTGCGCGGCAGGCGCAGCTCGCTGCCGACGTTGGTGAATGCGCGGGCGCTGTACAGGTAGCCGGCCCGCAGCTCGAAGCCGGGCAGCCATGGCGGGCGGCGATCGAAGAACTCGTGCGCTTCCTTGGTCTGCGGGATGAGCGGCTCGGTCGGACCGAGCGGGGCCTTCTCCTTGTCTTCGAGCTGGACGACCTGCCCCTCGTGCATCGCTAGCGTCGGCTGCTGGCTGACCGGCTGCCAGCTCTCCGCGCCGCTCGGCGGGGAGGCGGTCTGGGCCGGGGTCTGGGCCGGGCTGCGTCCGGGCGGGCTGCTCGGTCCCGGGCCGACGGCGACGGCGACCTGAGTGGCCGGGGCGGCGCTGGCGGGCAGGTGCAGCGCCTGATCGATCATCTGGAAGAACGCCATCGCCTGGCTGCTGAACTTGCGCGAATCCAGGGTCGCCTTGTCGACGTCATAGCCGAGCTGGCCGAGCACCTGGCCCTGATCGTCATAAACCGTCACCGTCAGCCGGTAGGGCTTGGGCGCGTCGGGCCCGGGGGTCGCCTCGATCCAGCCGCCGATGACCAGGTTGGCCTTGATGAGGCGCGCGATCGGCCGGACATCGGTAGCGCGACCGTGGTGGCGGAGCCGCGCCATCCCCGCCCATAGATCGGGGCCGAGCACCTTGTAGTACCGCGCCTGCGGGCGGGCCGACAGCGTGTCGGCGATCGCCCCGGCCGTGTTGACCGGCTGCAGCGGGCGCTTGGGCGGCGCCGGCGTGTCCTTGCCGTCAAAGGGCATGAGGGCGATCAGCAGCGGCGCCGCCTGCGCCGCCGGACCCGCCGCTGGCCGCTGTCCGGCGCGCGGCGGCGCTGTAGGCGCCTGGGCCCGCGCGCTGCCGGCATGAAGACCAAACACCATCAGCGCGGCGACCAGAAGGTCTCTGGTCCACCGCGAGGCCGCCACTTTTTCTTTAGGCGCTGTCACAGATTGCTCCCTGGTCGCGAGAACCCCGCCGGTGCCACGGCACCCAGGCGGGGTAAAGTTCGATGCGGGCGACGGATGGCTGGTGCGGCGCACCCTGGTTCTATGAGCCAAATCCCGGCAATACGTGCCCTTTTTATTTTGGCACAACTTGACCCCGCATTGAGAGATTTGTCGGCGTCCTTCCAGAACTACTTACGCATGTAAGGAAGCGTGGGGCCGGGAGCCAGGCTTGCGCTTGCGGACGGAGGGCTCGACCGCTTGCCGGCTACTCCTCGTGCAGGAAGCCGTAGCGGTAGTCCTTGGGCGGCAGGAAGTTTTCCTTCATCGTGCGCATCGAGATCCAGCGCATAAGGTTCAGCGCCGAGCCGGCCTTGTCGTTGGTCCCCGAGGCGCGGGCGCCGCCGAAGGGCTGCTGGCCGACCACCGCGCCGGTCGGCTTGTCGTTTATGTAGAAGTTGCCGGCGGCGTGGCGCAGCCTGGTCATCGCCTTGACGATGACCTGCCGATCGCGGGCGAACACCGCCCCGGTCAGCGCATAGGGCGAGGTGCGATCGACAAGGGTCAGCGCCTCGTCGAAGCTCGTGTAGGGGTGCAGGGTGACGACGGGGCCGAAGATCTCCTCGCACATCAGGCGGTGCTGCGGATCGGTCGCCTCGACGAGCGTCGGGCGGATGAAGTAGCCCTCGCGGTCGTCCGACTGGCCGCCGGCGATCACCTTGGCCCCGGGCAGCTCGCCGGCGGCGCGGATGTAGCCGGTGATCGAGGTGAAGGCGCGGCGATCGATGACCGCGCCCATGAAGTTGCGGAAGTCGGCGACATCGCCGATGCGGATGCTGTCGATCTCGGCGCACAGGCGGTCTTTGATCCGCGCCCACATCGGGGCCGGCACATAGATCCGCGAGGCCGCCGAGCACTTCTGGCCCTGGTACTCGAAGCCGCCGCGCACGATCGCGGCGATCAGCGCCTCTTCGTCGGCGCTCTCGTGGGCGAGGATGAAGTCCTTGCCGCCGGTCTCGCCGACCAGGCGCGGGTAGGTGCGGTAGCGCGCGATGTTCTCGCCGACCGTCTTCCACATGCCGTTGAAGGTGTTGGTGCCGCCGGTGAAGTGGACGCCGCCGAGATCGGGGTGCTGGAGCACCGCGCCGCCGATCGCCGCGCCCGAGCCGGGCAGGAAGTTGATCACCCGTCGGGGAGGCCGGCTTCCTTG
>DAOMZC010000851.1:748-3368 GCA_035437965.1 Pseudomonadota bacterium | reverse complement strand
TCCCGCGCTCAGATCGACGTCTGGGTAACCGAGGGCCGCTACGCTGAAGCCGCGGCGGCGCTGCGCACCTGCGGGGAGCTGGCGGCGGCGCAGGAGCTGCTCGAGCGCATCTGGGACTACCCGGCGGCGCTCGCGGTGGCGACCGAGCGCGGCGATCTGCTCGCCCAGCTCCGGTTGTCCCTGCTGAGCGGCGACCTCGCCCGGCTAGCCCGGCTGCGGACCATCCTGGCGACGGCGGGCAGCGAGCTCTGTCGCCGCGCCGCCGCGACCCTGGAGCAGCACCAGCAGCTCGCCGCCGCCGCCGAGCTCTACGAGGCAGCGGGCGAGCTCACCGATGCGCAGCGCTGCTACGAGCAAGCCGGCCACCACCAGGGCAGCGCCCGCCTGCACGAGCGCAGCGGCGAGCTGGCCGCCGCCTTCCGCGCCTACGAGCGCTTCCTCGCCAGCAGCCCGCACGACCCGGCGCAGCAGGCGCAGGCGCAGCGCGGCCTCGGGCGAATCCTCCAGCAGCTCGGCCGCCACGAAGAGGCGGTGCGCCACCTGCAACAAGCGCGAGCCCTGCTGAGCCCGCGGGCGCCGCAGAGCCGCGACGCCGCGGCACACAACGCGCACGCCGCACACAACGCGCACGCCGCACACAACGCGCACGATGTCCACGATGCGGACAACGTGCACGATGCACACGATGCGCTCGCCGCGAACAACGCGCTCGATGCACACCATGCCCACGACGCGCTCGATGAGGTCGAGGTAGCGCTCATACGCAGCCTGGGTGCCCTGGGCGAGGCCCGCGTCGCCCACCCCATCCTGCTCGCCTACACGGCCCGCCACCCCGACGAGCCCGCCGCCCAGACCGTGGCCGAGTTCGTCGCCCGCCACCCCGCGCCGACCCCGCCGGCGGGCCCCAGCCGCGCCGCCCCCGTCCTGCTGGAGCGCTACGAGCTCGTCCGCCTGCTCGGCTCGGGCGGCATGGGCCGGGTCTACCTCGCCGAAGACCGCCTGACCGGCCGCCCGGTCGCCCTCAAGCTCCTCCCCACGCCCGGGATGGCCGCCGACGCCGCCAGCGCCCGCCCCGGCTCCCCGGCCGAGCTCCTGCGCCGCTTCGTCAAAGAGGCTCAGCTGCTCGGCGGCCTGCGCCACCCCAACGTCGTCCCGCTCCTCGCCCCCCACCCCGAGGCCGCCGTCCTCGTCCTGGAGTACCTGCCCGGCGGCTCGCTCGCCCAGCGCCCGCTGCCGCTGCCGCCCGCCGTCGTACAGCGGGTGCTCCTGGACGTGCTGGCCGGGCTGGCCGCCGCGCACGCCGCCGGGGTGCTGCACCGGGACCTCAAGCCGCACAACCTCCTGTGCAGCGCCACCGGCGAGACCCGCCTGGGCGACTTCGGCGCCGCCTACCTGCAGGCCCTGGGCGCCACCCGCACCGAGAGCTACATCGGCACCCTGGCCTACATGGCGCCCGAGCAGCTAAGCGGCCAGCCGCTCTCGTTCGCCACCGATCTGTACGCCCTCGCCATCACCGCCTTCCAGCTCCTCACCGGCCGCCTGCCCTTCCCCGGTCCCGACTTCATCACCCAGCACCTGCACGCGACGCCCCCGGACCCGCGCACCCACGTACCGACCCTGGACGCCGCGTGGTCCGCCCTGCTCCGCCGCGCCCTCCACAAGTCGCCCGCCGAGCGCCACGCCAGCCTCGATCAGATGCGCGATGAGGTGCTGGCCCTGCCGGTCGACCTCACGCCCCCACGCCCCGCGAGCGCCGCGGTGGCCCCCAGCCCTCCCCCTCCCGCACCGGCGCGCCCCCCGCAGGTCTCCCTGGAAGGCGCCAGTCCCATCCTGCACACCCCCTACAGCACGGTCCTCCTCGGCCTCGATGTCCGGCTGGGGCGTCCGGTGCTGGTCGAGAAGTTCCACCCCGCGCCGCGCGCCGCCGAGGTCCTGGCCGCGCACCTCCGCTGGCTGCGCGCGCTCGCCGGACTTGCCGGCCCCGGCCTGCAGCGCATCCTGCGAATCAATGAGTCCCCCGGCGAGTCCCCCGGCGAGTCCCCCGACCCCGAGCCCGCCTCAGAAGGCACGCCCCACCCCACCGTGCTCGCCGTGCACTACGAAGTTCCGATCGGCCCGCACGCCGGCCCCGCCACCCCGCTGACCCCTTCCGACCTGAACCTGCTGCGCCGCACGGTGTACCGCTTGCACGCCGCCGGTCTCGTCCACGGCGCCGTCTCCACATCCGTCCTGTGCGAGCCCGCCGCCGCGCTGCTGCTGGTCCACGGCCGCGGCCCGCTCGGCTGGTCGGCGGCCTCTCCCCCCTCCACCCACGACGACCTGGCACAGCTGGAGCAGCTGCGTGCCCGCGATCCCCGGCTCCCCAGCCCCTGACCCGCAGCGGCACCGCTGCGCCAGCCGCCGCCAGCCTCGCTCGCCCAGCCAAATGCTGACCACTTGGGCGGAGCCGAAGGTGCCAGGGGCGGTGGTGGCAACGTAGTCGGCGACTACGGTAGCGGCGGCGGCGGCAGTCTCAGGTTCGTCGGAGTGGTCGGAGTGGTCGGCGTCGTTGGCGTCGGCGTCGTTGGCGTCGTTGGCGTCGTTGGCGTCGTTGGCGTCGTTGGCGTCGTTGGCGTCGTTG
>DAOMZC010000851.1:0-648 GCA_035437965.1 Pseudomonadota bacterium | reverse complement strand
GCGTCGTCGGCGCCTCGCCTTTGCCGGATAGGGCCTTGAAGCGGGCGCCTGCCATCCAGCCTTCGATGACCACCTTCCAGCTGCCGAACTGCACCCGCGCCCCCTCGGCGCTCAGGACGAACACCTGGCGGCCCTTGGCGAACACCCGCTCGACCTTGCGCAGCTCGCCCTTGACCGAGTGAACGGCGTCCACCTGCAGCTCGACCCCGGCCAGGCCCTGGTGGGTGACCGGCGCGGTCCCGGTAACCTGGTAGGCCGCGTAGAAGGTCTTGTAGTCCTGCGGGAAGACCTGGCTCGCCAGCTGCTCCGCCGTCTTCTGCTCTTCCTGCGGAACCTGGTACTGCCGGGCGGTCAGCAGGAAGAACTCCCCCGCGACCTTGCGCCGACAGCGCATGAGCGAGGTCGGATACGGCGTCGCGGTCGTGTGCTCGACGCACTCCCAGCCCGCGGTCTGCGGCGCGGCGATGGTGACCAGCCCGTCGTGCGAGGTCACCGCGGTCAGCGGCACGCCGGCGGTCGCCGGCCCCGCGCTGGCGACCACCGCGAAGGCGATCCCGAGCGCCCTGTACTTGCTCATGGCGATGAAGTCCCCCTGAGCCATCGTACCACTCGCCGCCCCCCTCCCGCGCCGCTCGCCGCGACCGTCCC
>DAOMZC010000850.1:0-3372 GCA_035437965.1 Pseudomonadota bacterium | reverse complement strand
GAGGCGCAGCTGGACAAGCTGCTCGGCGGCCCGGTGTCGCTCGGCCTGGTCGCGCCGCCGAGCCGGCCGCGCAGCTGGGCGCCGGCCGTGGTGGCGGTGGTGCACGTCGACGGCGATCTGGCCGAAGGGCGGTCGCGCACGGTGCCGATCATCGATCTGAAGACGGTCGGCGGCGAGACCCTGAGCCAGGCGCTCGGCGAGGTCGAGCGCGACAGCCAGGTCAAGGCGGTGGTGATCCGCGTCGACAGCCCCGGCGGCTCGGCGCTGTGGGCCGACCTCCTGGCGCGGCAGGTCAGCCAGCTGGCGCGGGTAAAGCCGGTGGTGTGCTCGTTCGGCGATCTGGCGGCCTCGGGCGGCTACTACCTGGCCGCCGGCTGCGGCGAGATCTTCACCAACCCCTCGACGATCACCGGCTCGATCGGCATCTACGGCGGCAAGGTCGATGTGAGCGGCCTGCTGGCGCTCTTGTCGGCCAAGCGGGTCAGCATCCAGAGCGGCTCGCACGCCGACATGGACGGGCCCTTCCGGCCCTACAGCGACGCCGAGCGCGCCCTCATCACCGAGCGCCTGCAGCAGGGCTACGACCGCTTCGTTGCCACCGTCGCCGCCGGCCGGCACCTCAGCTTCGCCGAGGTCGACGCCATCGCGCGCGGCCGGATCTGGACCGGGGCGCAGGCGGTGGGCCGCAAGCTTTGCGACAAGACCGGGGGCCTGGTCGAGGCGATCGCCGCCGCCCGCGCCCGCGCCGGCCTGTCCAGCCAGCTCGGCGAGGACGAGCTGAGCTTCTTCCCGCGGGCGCAGCCGAGCCTCCTCGGCAAGCTGCTCGGCATCGCCCCCGATCTATTGAGCGGCAGCGCGAGCGCGGCGCCGCTCCTCCCGGGCCTGAGCGCGCTCCTCGGCAGCCTGGCGGGGCTGGTCTCGCCGCTCGGGGCGGCGCTGCTCCTTAGCCGCGAGCCGGTGCTCATGCGCCTGGACAGCGACCTCGGCGAGCTCGGTCGGTAAGGCGTTGGCGCCCGCCGCGATCGGCCTCAGATTAGATATATGAAGCGATCACCTCTATCGGCCGGCAGTGGCGGCGCGGGCTCGGTGCTGCGGATTCGCCTGGGGGGAAAGTTCACCCCCGGCGTGATCGCCATCCTCGTCCTGTACGCCGTCACCTATATCTCGTTGCAGCTCCCCGGGGTGGGGAGCTTCCTCGCCCAGACGATGCTCTTGTGGCCGGCCCAGGCGCTCGGGGCGCGGCCCTACCAGCTGCTTACGGCGCCGCTGTTCATGACCAGCATCCTGGCCCTCGGCTTCGTCGCGCTCCTCCTGTGGTCGGTGGGCAGCGCCGTCGAGCAGAAGCTGGGCACGCGGCGGTTCCTGTTGTGGGCCGGGCTGACCTCGCTGGTCTCGACGATCGCCGCCGCGGCGGCGGGGCGGCTCATCGCCGGGCCAAGCGACCAGGTGGTGGTGCTCGACGGCACGGCGCTGTTTCCGCTGGTGCTGCTGGCGTTCGCGCAGTTTTACGGCGACGTGCGCGTGACCCTGTGGGGCGTCGGCCAGGAAGTGTCGGGGCGCGGGCTGTCCTACTTCTTTGTCGGGCTGGGGCTGTGCACCGATCTGTTCGGGCAGCGCTGGGCGCCGCTGGCGGCGGCGGTGGCGGCGGTGCTGTGCACGCTGCTCCTCGGGCACGGCGGCGGCGGGCTGTGGGCGGCCGTGCGGCGTCGGCTGCGGCGCCGGCAGGGAAAGGGCGGGCTGCAGATCCTGGACGGCGGGCGCCTGGGCGCGCCGCCGCGCGGTCCGGGCTCGCAGGGCGGACCGCAGCGCTGGGTCAACTAGCGGCGCCCGCGCTCCGCTTGGAGCCCGTCAGCCCGGGTCGGCGCCGCCCGCGAACAGACCGAGTAGGCGACGGCGCGTGACCGCGAAGTCGCTGCGGTCGCTGCGGTCCTGGCGCAGGAACGCCTCGATCTGCGGCAGCAGCAGCAGCGCGGCGTCGGTCGCCGGGTCGCTGCCGCGCTGGTAGGCCCCGAGTAAAAGGAGGTCGCGCTGGCGCTCGCACAAGGCCAGCGCCTCGCGCAGCTGGGCGGCGGCGGTGCGCTGCGCCGGATCGACAAGGTCGTCCATGACCCGCGACAGCGAGCGCAGGACATCGATCGCCGGGTAGTGGCCGCGCTCGGCCAGGGTGCGCGACAGCTCGATGTGGCCGTCCAGGGTGGCGCGCACCTCCTCGGCGATGATGTCGTCCATGTCGTCGCCGCTGGAGGTGGTCAGCACCGCGTAGACCGCGGTGATCGAGCCGAACTCGGACTGCCCGGTGCGCTCAAGGAGGCGCGGCAGGAGGGCGAACACCGACGGCGGATAGCCCTGGCGCGCCGGCAGCTCGCCGGCTGCCAGGCCGACCTCGCGCTGGGCCCGCGCCACCCGGGTCAGCGAGTCCAGGAGCAGCAGCACGCGCTTTCCGCGATCGCGGAAGTGCTCGGCGATGGCGGTCGCCGAAAGGGCCGCCTTGAGGCGCAAGAGCGGCGGCTGATCCGAGGTCGCGCAGACCACCACCGTGCGCCGCTGGGCCGCGGCGTCCAGCTGGGTCTCGACGAAGTCGCGCACTTCGCGGCCGCGCTCGCCGATGAGGCCGATGACCGTCACGTCGGCGCTGGTGTGGCGGGCGATCTGGCCGAGCAGCGTCGACTTGCCCAGGCCCGGCCCGGCGAACAGCCCCAGGCGCTGCCCCTGTCCGACGGTCAGGCAGCCATCGATGGCACGCAGCCCGAGCGCCAGCGGCTCGGTGACGCGGCGGCGGCGCAGCGGCTCGGGCGACTCGCGCTCGACCGGCCACGGCATGAGCTCGGCGGCGATCTCGGCCAGCGGCGTGCCGTCGTCGATCGGCTGGCCGTAGGCGTCGATGACCCGCCCGAGCAGCGCCGGCCCGACCCGAATCGAGAACTGCTCACCGGTCGGCCGCACCACCGAGTTCGGTCCCACGCCGGCCACCGCGCCCAGCGGGAGCAGGACCACCTCCTCGCCGCGGAAGCCGACCACCTCGGCGAGCAGCGGTCCATCGCGATCGTCGCGGCCGCCGCGGGCCCGTCTTACCGCCCCGCCCAAGTGCGGCCCGGCGGGTCCGCTGGCGAGGCTCTTGGCCGGGTCGTAAAGGCGCTCGATCTCCACCAGCTCACCGACGCGAGCGCCGGGGGCGGTGGCGCGCAGCACGAGCCCGGTCAGCTCGGTGACGCGGCCGGCGATGCGCTGCGGCACCGTCCGCTCCAGGGTGCGCAGCGCCTCCTGCAGCCGCAGCGGGTCGCTGGGGGCGGTGCTCTCATCGAGCAGCGCGCGCCGGGCCTCCAGCGACTCGCGCGACGGCCGGGCCGCTCCCGGGCGGAGCGCGGACCGCTC
>DAOMZC010000849.1:0-3376 GCA_035437965.1 Pseudomonadota bacterium | reverse complement strand
GTCGAGGCGCACGGCACCGGCACCCCGGTCGGGGATCCGGTGGAGGCGGGCGCGCTCGGAGCCGTACTGAGCCCGGGGCGGGACCCCGCAGCCCCCTGCCGCCTCGGGAGCGTCAAGTCCAACATCGGCCACACCGAAGCCGCGGCGGGGATCGCCGGCATCATCAAGACCGCGCTCTGTCTGTACCACCGTCGCTTGGTGCCCAGCCTCCACTGTCAGCAGCCCAATCCGGCGATTGATTGGGAGCGGCTGCGCCTTACCATGCAGCGGCAGCTGGAGCCCTGGCCGAGCCCGGAGTCCGGACCGCGGGTGGCCGGCGTCAGCGCCTTCGGCATCGGCGGAACCAACGCCCACGCGGTGCTGGTCGAGGCTCCGGGTCAGTCACCTGCTCCCCCTTCACATCGCCCTGCGCCTTATCTTCTGCTGCTGTCGGCCATGAGCAAGGATGCCCTGCGCGAGCTGGCGGCCGGCTATCGCGCGCGGCTGCTCCGCTGCGCGGAGGACGAGCTCTTTGCGCTGTGCGCCAGTGCCGGGCTGCGCCGCGCCCACCATGCCGAGCGCTTGAGCGTAGTCGGCAGCTCACCGCAAGAGCTGGACGCCCGGCTGGAGGAATTTCTGGCCGGGCAGCAGACGCAGCTCTCGTACCGTGGCCGGGCGGCAGCGGAGCGACCGCAGATTGCCTTTCTGTTCTCGGGGCAGGGCTCGCAGTGGTTCGGAATGGCGCGCTCGCTGCTTGCGCAAGAGCCGGTCTTCCGCGCTGCCATCCTCGCCTGTGACAAGGCGCTCAGGCGACACGGCTTCAGCGAGCTCCTGCCGACTCTGAAGGCGGATGGACCCGATGTGCTGGATCACATCGACACCGTGCAGCCGGTGCTGTTCGCCATCCAGGTCGCGCTGGCGGCGCTGTGGGGGTCGTTGGGAATACAGCCCGATGTGGTGATCGGCCATAGCATGGGCGAGGTGGCGGCGGCCTGCGTCGCGCAAGCGCTGAGCCTGGAGGACGCAGCGCTGGTCATCTGCACTCGCAGCCGGCTCTTGCTGCGCCAGCGCGGACAGGGCGCGATGGCGGCCGTCGAGCTGTCCGTGGAGCAGACCGAGCGCGCCCTGCAAGACTTCGCCGGCCAGCTCTCCGTGGCGGTGAGCAGCAGTCCTACTTCGACGGTGGTCTCCGGCGACTGCGCGGCGGTCGATGAGCTGGTGCGGCGGATGGAGGCGCGCGGCGTGTTCTGCCGGCTGATCAAGGTGGATGTAGCCTCCCACAGCCCGCAGATGGACGCGCTGCTGCCTTCCTTACAGGAGGCGCTGGCCGGGCTGGCCCCGCGCGCCGCGCAGGTTCCGATGCTGTCTACGGTGCTCGCCCGCCCGGTCCAGGGCGGTGAGCTGACTGCCGGCTACTGGTCGGCCAACTTACGCCAGCCCGTGCGGATGGCTGCCGCGGTGACGCAGCTGGCGGCCACCGGTGTCCGCTGCTTCATCGAGCTCAGTCCGCATCCGCTGCTGGCAAGCGCGGTCGCCCAGTGCCTGTCCGCGGCCGGGCGGCCGGGACTGATCCTGCCTTCACTGCGACGGGAAAGACCGGAGCTGGACGAGCTCCTGGGTTCCCTGGGGGCGCTGTACTGCCACGGCATCTCAGCAATGATTCCGCGGCTCTATCCCGAGCTCTTGCCCTACGCGCCGCTGCCGAGCTATCCCTTCCAGCATGAGCATATAAGCCGCGTTGTCGCGCCCAGCAGCTCGCGCCGGCCGGCCCTGGCGCACGCCGCGGATCACCCGCTGCTTGGCACGCCCGTGAGCCTGGCGCCGCTCCCCGAGGTCCGCCTGTGGCAGCTGGACGCCGACCACCCGCTGCAGGGCAGCTTTGCCGACCACAAGGTCCTCGACGAGATCGTGATGCCCGGGGCCGCCATTGCCGACCTGGCGCTAGCTTCTGCGGCGGAGGTGCTGGAGGGTTGGCCGCCCGCTATGGCGCAGCTTGAGTTCAAGACAGCGCTCATCCTGCCGGCCGCCCGGCCGCCGCGACTCCAGATTGCGGTAACGCGGGCCGCCCAGGATCAGCCACGCAGCGTGAGCTTCCAGCTGTACAGCGCCGCGGGCCCCGCCGCCGACTGGACTCTGCATGCACGCGCCGAGCTATCGGATGAGCCCTCGGTCGCGCCCGCTGCCGCCGCGCTGCCGGCGCTCCAGGCGTCTTTTGGTGCCGTGGGAGGCTCCGGAGGTGAGGCTGGAGCGGCTCACTACGAAGCGATGGCGCGGGCGGGAATCAGCTATGGACCAGGCTACCGCGGCATCGAGAAGCTGTGGCGGACCCGCAGCGCGGCCCTGGCCCGCCTGACCGAGCTGCCGGCTGCGGGTGCTCACCGCATCAACCCGGGTCTGCTTGACAGCTGCCTGCAGCTCCTGGTCGCAGCGGCCGCGTATGGCGGCGGCGCAAGTGGCCCGTTCCTACCTTTGGGAATCCAGCAGCTTCGGGTGTTCGGCAACCCGGCTGCCGGGCGGTGGGCTCACGCGGAATTATACGAGGTTGCAGGAGCCGCGCCCGGCGATCACCACGGCGATGTCCGGCTGCTCGGCGAGACCGGACAGGTACTGGTTGAGCTGCGGGGCGTCCACATCCGGCAGCTGGCGCGGCGGAGACCGGACTCGGTGATTCACTTCTTCGCTCCCAGCTGGCGGATCATTCAGCCTCCCGTGGAGAAATCGCGCCCACCAGCGGGCGGTCGCTGGATCATTCTGTCCGATGCCGGCGCTGTCGGCAGCGAGCTGGCGCAGCAGCTGCGGCAGCGCGGCGCAGCGTGCACGCAGGTCGTCGCCGCCGCGGCCGGCTCTGGTGAGTTTCAGCTAGCCGGCGACGGCTCGTGCGCGATCGACTTGAGCAGTCCGGCAAGTCTGTCGCGGCTGCTGTCCGAGCTGGACGCGCCCGACCAGCCGCTGCGCGGTGTCATCCACCTGCACAGCCTGGATCTGCCGCCCGGTCAGACCCGGCTCGACCTCGCGGCGGCACCGGACCTGGCCCCGTGCCGGAGCGCGCTGCAGCTGATCCAAGCGCTGGTCACCGCGGAGTCCGGGCGGGCGCCGCCGCAGCTCTTCCTGGTCACTCGCGGTGCGCAGTCGACGCACGCCGCCGAGTCAGCCGAGCCCGTTCAAGCGCTGCTGTGGGGAATCGGTGCCGCACTTGCGCATGAGCACCCGGGGCTGGTGGTGCGCCGCATCGATCTGGAGCGGGGAGGCGCGGCGACCGCGGCCCGCCAGCTCGCCCAGGAGATACTCGCCCCCGATGCCGAGAGAGAGCTGGCGCTGCGCGGCGAAACGCGACTGGGAATGCGCCTCGGGCAGCTCGACCTTCAGCAGGTTGAAGTTGAGCGCGTTCATGCGCTCG
>DAOMZC010000848.1:0-3377 GCA_035437965.1 Pseudomonadota bacterium | reverse complement strand
CCGCCAGCGCGGGCCCGGCCCAGGGCCGGGCGGCCCCGACCTGCGTCGCCACCACGTCGGCCCAGCAAGAGACTGTAAGGAGAAACAGCCCGTGGCCTTGCTTCCCGGGCTCGCTCGCCAGCTGGACGGGCCGCTGGCTGAGGCGCGGCGCACAGGCTATCAGCCCGGCGAGCCCCGCAAGCAGGAGCAACGCGGACTGCCTGACTGGGCCGGTGAAACGGGGGCGGAGCGACTCGGGCACTGGACTCTTATTCCGCTTGTAGCATAGCCGCAACCCGCGGCCGACACTACCGCCCCCAGAGACTCGGCGAGCCGCCGGACGCGACTCCGGCGGGACTCGGCGGGACTCCGACGTGATTCTGGCGTGATTCTGGCGTGATTCCGTCGTGATTCCGTCGTGATTCCGTCGTGACCCCGTCGACGCCGCGCTGCCGCGCTTGCCCAGCCGCACACGCGCCGACCGCCCGAGGTCCCAGCCTGTTACCGGAAGTCCGGCCGTGACATACTCTCAAGGTGGCCCAGTCAGCACGCGCTTTCCCGTCGAGCTTCATGGCTCTGTTTTTGTCCACGGCCGCCGCCACCGGCGCGCTCCTGGCCGCCGCGCCCGCCCTGGCGGCTGAGGGAGCCGACGCCGTGGTCGTCAGCAAGCGGCAGCTCCCCGATGCGGTGGCGCCGATCGTGCTTGTCACCGTGCGCGTCCCCGACCTGAAGCCGGAGCAGCTGTTCGCGGTCGCCTGGGACCTCCGCACCCAGGCAAAGTGGGCGCCGCGCATAAAGCGCCTTGAGATCCTGAAGGCCGACGCCAACGAGTGGATCATCTACGAGCAGGTGGACATCCCGGCGACCAAGGACCGGGACTACGTGCTGCGCCTGCAGGCCACCGCGCGCGGCGAGGCGGGCCTGTACCAGATCAAGGCGATGGCACCGCGCGGCTACCCGTGGCCGCTCGATGCCGAGCACGTGCGCATGACCGACCTGTGGAGCGAGTGGAACTTCCGCCCCGAGAGCACCGGCGGCACCCTGGTCTCCTACGAGAGCTACGGCGATCCGGCGGGCAGCCTGCCGGGCTGGCTCAAGCGGGCCGCCGCCGAGCGCGGCCCGGTCGATTTCGTCAAGGCGCTGCTCGCCGAGACTCGCCGCCGCGCCCATCCCTGAAAGGCAGCGGCCACGCGGCGCGCTTGGCCCCTGCGCGGTCCCGGCGCAGGTGAGCACTGCAGTCGCGTTCCGGTGGCGCTCCGTTACAGGCGTCGCGCGGCAAGAGAGTGTCTGTCGCAGGTCGAGCCGGCGAGGCCCGCTGGCTGCTTGCAAGCGCTGCCGCGCTGTGACTATCCTTTTTGGGTGAAAAACGGAACCGGGTGGCAGCAGCTTGGCCCCCACCGGTTCGCCATCGACTCCGATACCCTGCACTGGTCGCCGCAGGGAGAGATCAGCGAGTCCGAGGGAGATCGCATCTCGGATGAGATGGTCGAGCTCTCCCGCGCGCACCGCTATGTGCTGATCTGCATCGATGGCCGCAACAGCCCGCCGCTGCGCTACGAGGTCCGGCGCCTGTACGCGGACAAGATCCGCCGCTTCCGGATCCACGTCGCCGTCGCCGTCTTCGGCGGCAGACCGACCAGCCGTGCCATCGCCATGCTGACCTTCCGCGCGGTGCGGCTCATCTCGGGACTGGACATCGAGATTCGCTACACCGCGACCGAGGCCGAGGCGCTGAAGTTCCTGGAGGAGCAGCGCCGGCGGCTCCGCGCGGCCCTGTGACGGGACTTCGGACTGGCGGCGTGACTACGGACCCTGGCCGACCCACCGCTGGACGGCGAGGAGCTCGGCCGGGGTCAGGGCGCCCACTGTAGCCGGCGGCATGGGCGTGGGCAGCTGCGCGATGAGCCGCTGCCGGAGCTGCTCGCGGCGCGTCGTCCACTGGCTGTACTGCGAGAGGTCGAGGTTCGCGCTGCCGCCGGGCAGGTGGCACATCCGGCAGTAGCGCTGGAAGATCGGCAGCATGGTGCGCCGCCAGCGGTTCTCGTCGGCGCCGCCCGCCAGCTTCTCGCCGAGGCGCAAGAGCTGCGGCCCGCCGAGCACCCACACATCGCCGCTGGGTGAGCCGACCAGGCGGCCGCCGGCGGGGATCTTGTCGGCGGGCCCGTGCAGGAGCTGCGCGCCGCGCAGCAGCGCCAGCTCGCCGTCGAGCGCCACCCACACCCCGCTGCCCGAGGCGGCGAGCCCGCTGATCGGCGAGCCGGCCGGCGCCTGGTACGCCTTGACCAGGGCCCCGCGCTGCACAAGGTACAGGGCCTGCTCGGTGGCCGCGAGCAGCACCTGCTCGGCGCTTACATCGTAGGCCACCGCCACCACGCCGTCGAGCGGCAGGCGCTCGATGGCCACCGGGCCGCTGGTGAAGTCGAGCTGCACCACCCCGCTGGCGTCAAACCCCGCCAGGCGGCCCGCCGCGGCGCTCAGCCCGCGCAGCGCCAGGTCATAGAACTCGACCGCCTGCGCGTCCGCCACCGCCAGCCGGTCGGCAAGCGCGAGGGCGGTCCGCGTCGGGCTGAGGGCGACCACCTCCCGCACCGCGCGACCGCCCAGGTTGTAGCGGCCGGTCACCTCTTCGAGCACGGCGCGGTTGCGCATCCGGTAGACCTGCCCTTGCGGGGTCACTCCCACGAGCCAGCTCTCGGGCAGATCGAGCGCCGGCACCACCGCCGCGGTGCGCCAGCTGACCACCGCCGAGTCGCTGCCCACCGGCAGGCCGCCGGTGAAGACCGCGGCGCCCAGGCTCCCGAACACCACCACGTCTTCCTCGGAGTCGGCTACCGCCGCCGCCTTGCCCACCGCTTCGGGCTGGGTGCTCCACTGGATCGTCTGCACCGCGACCGTCCCTTCGGGTACCACGCCGGAGTCGGGCCGCCCGCCGCAGCCGAACCCTAATAAGAGGGACAAGAGGGACAAAAGGGGGGACAGGGTAAAGACGATGGGTAGCAGCGCGCCGATTCCCAACCTGCTCATGGGTCCATTTCGCCGCTCCTTCCGGACAGTTGGCAAGGGCCTGCACGGCGCCAACTTAAAGATCGAACCCGAGCTTGCTTTGCAGCGGGCGACCAGAGTCCCGTGATAGGGTAAGTAACCCCCCAAAAAGCATGAGGTTTCTATGGAAGGAAAGCGCATGCGAAAAGTCCGCGATGGAGCCCTGGGTCTAGCCGGCGCGCTGCTCGCGAGCGCCTGTGCCCCCGACGAGCCGGCCGCCGCGCCGCCGCGCGCGACGATCGCGCCGTCCGGCCGCGCCAGCGTGGCCGCTCCCCCCGAGGCGCTGCGCCCCACGGCCTACGTGAGCAAGGTCAAAAACCTCCTCACCGGCCTGCCGCCCACCGACGCCGAGGTGG
>DAOMZC010000847.1:0-3382 GCA_035437965.1 Pseudomonadota bacterium | reverse complement strand
CCCGAGCTTTCGCGCCGCGCCGCCGCCTGAGCTTTCGCGCCGGTCGCGGCCCGAGCTTTCGCGCCGGGCCGCCGGCCGAGCTTGCGATTGACCGCCGCGCACGCAGCTGATAGCGTCGGCGGTCATGAGCTTTAGCATCGGTGGACATCTAGTTGCAGAGGAGCTGCACCGGGCCGGGGTGCGCGACCTTTTTACCCTGTGCGGGGGGCACATCGCGCCGATCTATGACGGCTGCCTGCGCTCGGGCATCCGCATGATCGATACCCGCCATGAGCAGGCAGCGGCCCACGCCGGCGACGGCTACGCGCGGCTGACCCGCGGCCCGGGGGTGGCGCTGGTCACCGCCGGACCGGGGGTGACCGACGCGGTGACCGGCATCGCCAACGCCTTCCAGGCGCAGTCGCCGCTGATCGTGCTGGGCGGCGCCGCCGAGGTGCGGCTGGCGGGGCGCGGGGCGCTGCAGGAGATGGAGCAGCTGCCGATGATGCGCTCGATCACCAAGTGGTGCGCCACGGCCAGCGACCCGCGGCGGCTGCGCGAGCTCGTCCAGACGGCGATCCGCCAGGCGATGGGCGGCGTGCCGGGGCCGGTGTTCCTCGAGCTGCCCTTCGACGTGCTGATGGCGCAGGTCGACGCCAACGAGCTGGTGGTGCCGCCGCCGCTGCCGCCGTGGCCGCGGCTGCAGGCGGCAAGCGAGCAGATCGAGCAGGCGGCGGCGCTGTTGCGGGCGGCGAGCCGGCCGGTGATCTTTGCCGGCTCGCAGGTGTATTGGGACGGCGCCGCGGCGGCGCTCGACAGCCTGTGCGCGGCGACCCAGATCCCGGTGGTGTGCAACGGGATGGGCCGCGGCGTGCTGCCGGCCGATCACCCGCAGCTGCTCGCGCTGGCGCGCAAGAAGGCGCTGCGCTCGACGGACCTGGTGCTGGTCATCGGCACCCCGCTGGATTTCCGCGTCGGCTTCGGGGCCAGCATCAACCCGGCGGCGAAGATCATCCAGCTCGACCGCGATCTGACGCAGCTCGGCAAGAACCGGGCGACCGAGCTGGCGCTCGGCGGCCATGTGGATCTGGTCCTCGGGCAGCTGCAGGCGGCGCTCGGCGGCGGGGCGGCGCTGCGCGAGCGCTTTGCGCCGTGGCTCGGGGAGCTGCGCGCCGAGGAGCACAAGCAGCTCGGCCAGCTTGCCGCGCACATGCACCCGGGCGGGCGGCCGATCAACCACTACCAGCTGGCGGCGGCGCTCGCCGAGGCGCTCGGCGCCGGGCCCAAGGGGATGGGCAAGATCGCCGACGACGTGATCCTCATCGGCGACGGTGGCGACGTGGTGGCGCTGGCGTCCAAGGTGATCCCGCTGGCGCGACCGGGGCAGTGGCTGGATCCGGGGCCGCTCGGGTGTCTGGGCGTCGGGGCGCCGTTCGCGCTGGCGGCCAAGGCGCTCGATTCGGGCAACCAGAAGCGGGTCGTCGTGCTGTCGGGGGACGGCTCGTTCGGCCTCAACGGCTTTGACTTCGAGAGCTGCGTGCGCTTCGGCTTCAAGGTCACGGTGATCGTCGGCAACGACGCCGCCTGGGGCCAGATCCGCGGGCCGCAGGTGATGATCTTCGGCAGCGAGCGGGCCCCGGCGACCAAGCTGGCGCCGGTGCGCTACGACCGGGTCGTCGAGGCGTTCGGCGGCGTCGGCTTCCATGTCGAGGACGCCGCCGACCTCCCGGGCACCCTGAAAAAAGCGCTGGAGAGCCCGCAGGTGTCGTGCGTCAACGTCGCCCTCGACCCGGAGTTCGTCGTCGCCTCGGGAGCCGCCAAGCTGACGGTCTGAGAAACTCGCGCGGCTAAAACCGCCGAGACCTTGCCCAGGCCGCTGCCGGACGCGCGCGGTGCCGTATTGTGACTTCCCTCGATGTGCTAAACTGGCGTGGCCGATGCCGGAAAGTGCGCCGCCTCCTCCCCCACTCGTGTCCTCCGCGTCCACGCCTACGGTGACCGTGCAGCTCGACGCTGACGCCTTTCCCGACCTCGCGAGCGCGGCGGCGCCGTCCACCGCATCGCCGACGGTCGAGGTCCGGCTGCAGACGCTGCTGGCACAGACGAGCGCGCCGACGCTCGATGAGCTGGTGCAGCTGCTCGGGCGGGAGCTCGCCGAGGCGCCGCCCAAGGCCGAGCACGCAGAGCTGTCGGTGCGGATGGCGCTGCTCATGTGGGACGGCTACGGCAAGGTGAGCGCCGCGCTGGAGCTCATCGACGGGGTCGAGCACCCGGTGGCGACGGCGCTGCGGCTGCAGGCGGCCCTGGAGGAAGACAGCGGCGGGGCGGCCGCCAAGGGGCCGACGGGGCTGCTCACCCACGCCCGGCGGCTGCAGACGCGCGGCGACGATATGGCGCGGGCCGAGCTCGGCGAGCTCCTTTTGTGGCGGGGCGCGTATGAGCAGGCCGAGGCGCTGCTGGTCACCCCGTCGACCCTCCGGCTGCGGGCGCTGGCGCTGTGGCTGCAGGGGCGGCCGGGGGCGGCGGCCGAGCACCTCTCGGCCAGCTCGCACGCCAGCGACCTTTTATGGGCGGCGCTGCTCTACGAGCTGGAGGAGCTGCGCACCGGCAACACGGCGCTCGCGGTCGAGCGCGACCGCCTGCTCCACCGGGCCCTGGCGGCCACCGGGCGGGTCTCGGGGCGTGAGAGCTCGCTCGTCGAGAACCCCGCCGACCACCTGGTGCGCAGCCAGCGCCTGCGGGCGATCGAGGCGCTGCTGCAGCAGGCCGAGCTCGCGGCCGAGGCGCGGCTGCAGCTGCTGCGCCAGCGCCTGCAGCTGCTCGGCGGGTTCGCGGCGCTGGAGGGCGCGGGGCCGCTGCACCCGGATCTAATCGCCACGACGCTGGCCATCGCCGAGCAGCTGGAGCAGCAGGCGGTGCCGGAGGCGGCGCGCGAGGCGGCGGGGCTGCTTCAGACGGTGGCGCGCCTGGTCTCGGCGCAGCCGGCGGCCGGGGCCCAGGCGATGGTGCTGGGGGCGCTCCACCGCAGCGCGCGGCTCTTGGAACGCGCCGGGGATTTCCTCGAGGCAGCGCAGACCTGGTCGGAGCTGGCGGCGCGCGCCGCCGAGCGCAGCCCGAGCGGCGCCGACCAGGACGCCCACGGGCTGTCGGTGACCTGGGAGCTCCTGCCGCCGCTGTCGCAGCTGGCGTACCTGCGGCGGTCGGCCGAGCTGTGGCTGATCCACGCGCTGGCGCTGTCGGCCCACGGCGACGGCTCGCCCGGCTCGGCCGAGGAGGAGTCGCGGGCCAAGGCCGAGGCGCTGCTGGCCCGCCTGGGCGAGCTGCAGCCGGCCGACGAAGTCACCGTCCTTTTGCGGCTGTTTCTGCTGCTCAGCAGCGGGCAGCCGCGGCGCGCCGAGATCCC
>DAOMZC010000846.1:0-3384 GCA_035437965.1 Pseudomonadota bacterium | reverse complement strand
CTACGAGGGGGCGAGCCAGGCGATGCGGGCGGCGCTCGGCTCGCTGCACGGCGCCTCGGCGGACGCCCAGGAGGCGCGGGCGATGGCCGAGCTCGCGACGGCGACCGCCGAGGTGACCCGCGGCTTCGTCGAGCAGCGCTCGCCCGAGGGGCACTTCATCCTCCGCTTCCGCCGCGGCCGCGACGAGGTCCTGGCCCCCTACGCCGGCGAGGCGCTGGAGAAGGCGCGCGCCGCCCTGGGCGCCGACTTCGCCGGCATCAGCCCCGGCGACGCGGCGCTGCCGAGCACCCCGGTGCGCGTCGAGATCTACGACGAGGTCGCCGACCTCGCCCGGGTCTCGACGCTGACCCTGCGCGAGATCGAGACCAGCGGCACCATCGCGCTGTGCAAGTGGAACCGCCTGATGATCGTCTCGCCCAAGGCGCTGGTGCGCGGCTACCCGTGGCTCGACACGCTGACCCACGAGTACACCCACTTCATCATCTCGCGGGTCTCGCGCAACACGGTGCCAATCTGGCTGCACGAGGGCCTGGCCAAGTTCGAGGAGCGGCGCTGGCGCGGGCCGGCCGGCGGCGCGCTGTCGCCGGCGATGGAGCACCTTTTGGCGGTGGCGCTCGCCAAGAAGCGCTTCATCACCTTCGAGCAGATGTCGCCCTCGATGGCCAAGCTGCCGTCGCAGGACGACACCGCCCTGGCCTTCGCCGAGGTCTACACGGTCGTCGAGTTCCTGCACGGCAAGCTCGGCTGGGACGGCCTGCGCGCGCTGCTCCGCGAGCTTGCCGGCGGCACGCCGGATCTGCGCGCGCTGGCGACAGTCTATGGGGCGCCGTTCGCGGCGTTCGACCGCGCCTGGAAGACCTGGCTGCGCGGGCGCAAGCTCAAGTCGCGCGCCGGCCTGTTCACCGACAAGCTGCAGTTCAAGAAGGCGCCGCCCGGCCAGAAGAAGCCGCCGGTCCCCGGCGAAGAGGACGACAGCGGCGAGCTGACCGATCCGCGGGCGCGCAACTTCGTGCGCCTTGGGGGTCTGTTGCGAGCGCGCGGGCGCCTGCTACCGGCCGCCATCGAGTATGAAAAGGCGCAGGGGCTGCTTGGCCCCACGCACCCGCTGCTCGCCCTCAAGCTGGCGCGCACCTACCTGGATCTGGGCGACGCCGATCGCGCCGTCGCCACCCTCGAGCCAGCGCGCGAGCTGTACTCCGACCTCGCCGGCCTCAACGCCACCCTCGGCAGCGCCTGGATGCGCAAGGGCGAGCTCGGCAAGGCGGCGCCGTTCCTCGAGGCGGCGATCGCCACCAGCCCCTTCGACCCGAGCGTCCACTGCGGCCTCGCGGTGATCTACGGCAAGCTCAATAACCAGAACCTCGGCCGCGAGCAGGCCGCCTGCACCCTGCTCGGCGGCAAGCAATAACTAAGCTTTGAGCGCCGCCGAGGCGAGGATGCGCTCGCAGAGCTCGGGGAAGGCCATCCCGCACTGCTCGGCAATCTTGGGTACCAGGCTCCGCTCGGTCAGCCCGGGCAGGGTGTCGACTTCCAGGCACACCGCCCGCCCGCTCGCGGTAAGGAGCAGGTCGGTGCGCGTCACCCCGCTGCACCCGAGCGCCGCATGCGCGCGCCGCCCCAGGTCGTGCACGAGCTGCCGCTCGACCGCCGACAGCGGCGCCGGGACCAGGTACTTGGTGTCGTTGCGCTGGTACTTGGCGGCGTAGTCGTAGAACTCGGTGAGCGGCTGGATCTCGACCTCGCCCAGCACCTCGCCGTCGAGGACCGCGACCTCGATCTCGCGCCCGCGCACGTACTCCTCGACCAGCACCACGCCGTGCAGGCGGCGCGCGGTCGACAGCGCCGCGTCGAGGTACTCCTGGCTGTGGACGATCGAGACACCGATCGACGACCCTTCGCGCGAGGGCTTGACGACCAGCGGGAAGCCGATCCGCTGCACGTCGGCGGCGCCGCGGTGCACGCTCCAGCGCGGCGACTCGATGCACTCCTGGTCGAAGACCCGCCGCGAGGCGACCTTGTCCATCGCCAGCGCCGAGGCAAGCACCGACGAGCCGGTGTACGGGATGGCGCAGCACTCGAGCAGCCCCTGCACGCAGCCGTCCTCGCCCAGGGTCCCGTGCAGGGCGATGAACGCGACCTCGACCCGCTCGCGCCGCAGCTCGCTCCACAGGTTGCTGTCGGCGCCGGTCCAGTCGATGGCCACCGCGTCATAGCCGCGGCCGAGCAGCGCCTCGACCACCCGCCGCCCCGAGATCAGCGACACCTCGCGCTCTGCCGACGGGCCGCCCATGATGACGCCGATGCGCCGCTTCTGCATCTCGCGCCGTGTGCGCTGCCCCGTCATCCGGCTTCCCCCATCACTTTGACCTCCAGCTCCAGCTCGACCCTGAACTTGGTGGCGACCGCCGCCCTCACCAGCGCGATGAGCGACAGGACATCCTGGGCCCGCGCCTTGTCGACGTTGAGGATCCAGTTGGCGTGCGCCCCGGCGACCTCGGCGTCCCCGATCCGGGTGCCCTTGAGGCCGCAGGCTTCAATCAGCCTACCGGCAAAATCCCCGGGCGGGTTCTTGAAGATGCTGCCGGCGTTGGGAAAGCCGTGCGGCTCGCGCTCGCGTCGGCGGTCACGCAGGGCGCGCACCGCCTGCTCGATCTCGGCGATCGGGCGCGGCGGCAGGCGCAGGTGGCCGGCGACGATGACCTCGGCGGGTGGCAGGGCGGAGCCGCGGTAGACGAAGCCGCAGGCGGCGGCGGGGCGCTGCACGAGCTCGCCGCTCTCGGTCACGCTGTCCACCTGCACCGTCACGTCCTTGAACTCGCCCAGGTAGGTCCCGGCGTTCATCACCAGCCCGCCGCCGATCGAGCCCGGCACGCCGCCGAGGAACTCGACCCCGCCGAGGCCCCGCCGGGTCGCCTGCGAGAGCAGCTTGCCGGTCGACACCCCGGCCTCGACGGAGACCGCGGTGAGCCCGTCGGCGTCTGGCGGGGAGAACTGCAGGCCGCGCAGCCGCTCGCTGGCCAGCAGCACCCCGCGCACCCCGCCGTCGCGCACCAGGAGATTGCTGCCGGCGCCGAGGGCCCGGCAGGGCAGCCCCGCTTCGGCGCACAGCCGGCGCACCCGCTGCACCGCCGCGATGGTGCTCGGGGCGAGCCAGGCGTCGGCCGGGCCGCCGATGCGCAGCGTCGTGTGGCGACCCATGGGCTCGTCGAAACGGGCCTCCCCCTCGTCCGCCAGGGCGGCGATCAGGGCCTGCTTGTGGGCGGGCGAAAGAGCCATGAGGCCCCTGTGATATCGCGCCGGCGAGGGTCTGCCAAGTTTTCCGCACCGTCAGCCCGCGGCGGACCGGCGACGCGGCAGCAAGAGGCCGGCTCGGCACCGCCGGCG
>DAOMZC010000845.1:0-3396 GCA_035437965.1 Pseudomonadota bacterium | reverse complement strand
CATAGCGCAGAAGGTAAGCACCGAGAGAAACGGACCGCCAAGCGATCCGCAGCGGGCACAGCGACTTCGACAAGCCCTGGGTGGCTAGCCGTTATTCAGGCGTGAGAGCGGCGTCACACTACTTGATCAGCGCGAGACGGAATGGACTGGGCCCTGTCACCCTTTCTTGCGCGCGGGCGCACGCCGACGGGCCGGCTTGGAGTCCGCTTCGGTCAGCTCGATCCAGGTCGGCGCGTGGTCGCTGGTCTTCTCCCAGCCCCGCACCTCGCGGTCGACGTCCGCCCCGGCGAGGCGGCCAGCAACCGCTGGGCTGAGCAGGAAGTGATCGATACGCAGCCCGGCATCACGGCCAAAGGAGTTTCGGAAGTAGTCCCAGAACGTATAGATTTGCTCGCCCGGGTGGCGGGTACGCAGCGCGTCGGTCCAGCCTTGCGCGACAAGGCGCGCGAAGGCGGCACGCACCTCGGGGCGGAACAGCGCGTCGTCAAGCCAGCGCTCCGGCTTGTACACGTCGAGCTCCGTGGGCATGACGTTGTAGTCGCCCGCCAGGACGGCGGGAATCCCTTGCGCAATAAGGCTCTGCGCGTGCTCGGTCAGCCGCTCGAACCAGCGCAGCTTGTAGTCGAACTTCGGGCCGGGCGCCGGATTCCCATTGGGCAGGTACAGACAGCCGATGAGCAGGCCGTCGATCGCCGCTTCGATGTAGCGGCTCTGCGCGTCCGCGGCGTCCCCCGGCAGCCCGCGCCGCGTCTCCAGGGGCTTGTCGCCCCGCGCGAGGATGGCGACGCCGTTCCAGCTCTTCTGGCCGTGCCAGATGGCGCCGTAGCCGGCCGCGCGGAGCGCCGCTTCGGGGAAGTTGTCCTGGGGCGCCTTGAGCTCCTGCAGACAGACGACGTCGGGCTGCGCCGCGGCGAGCCAGCGCAGGAGCACCGGTAGGCGGCCGTTTACGCCGTTGACGTTATAGGTCGCGATCTTCATGCGGCGGCCCGGCCGAGCTCACCGCCCGGCTTGGCGGCGGTCAGGCGGTCAGCGAGCAGGTTGGCAGAAGTGGTGGTGCGCACCTCTCATACATAGCGCACTTCGCGCTTCGCTGGCAGTAAGATCGCGGCCCGTAAGGCGCTACTCTGCGGGGGTCTTTAGTGCGCCGATACGGCTGTAGAAGTTGTCGTAGAAGTCCGTGCGCTGCTGCTCGCGCGCGGTCGCCTCGCCGGGCTTGCCGGACTGCTGCTCCGCCTTGAGGGCCTGCGCCTCGGCCTCCGTCCCATCGCGGTTCAGCGAGGCGAGCGTACTCTGCTCCTGCCTGACGAGCGCCTCCTGCCGCGCGAGCTGCGCCGGATCCGCTCCCGCGGTCTGCAGTGCCGCGAGCTTCTGTTCCGCTTGCGCGACGAGCTGCGGGTACTGCTGGCGGGCGCGCAGGAACTCGATCATCGGCTCCCCCTCGCCGAGCGCCTTGGGATTTATATGTTCGTGCGCGCTGAAGTCAGGGAGCGTCTTGGTGGTGTAGTTGTTCGCGCCCGACTCGTCCGCGCCGTGCTGGGAGAGCGAGGTGATATCGAGCCCATACTCCCCGGCCAGGCGGTTTGTGAGGTTCCAGACCGAGCGCTTCTGCGCGCCGCTTATGTCTTCGTAGATCTGGTCGCCGTTCCAGCGAACCACGTTGTTGAGCCGCTTATCGTCGTAGCCGAGCAGCCGCGCTTCCATCTCGGGCGAGAGGTTGAGCGCCGCGACCTGGTCACGCAGCGGACCCTTGGCACCGGTCCGGTCGAGCTTCTGCGCCGGACCGACGACCTCGATGCCGACCGTGGAGTTACTGAATCCTTTGGAGTGATTGACCAGCGAATCAAGCGGCGTCACCAGGTTGGTCGCCCCGTGCTGGTCGATCAGGTACTGCGCCCCGATGCTGCTGCCACTATTGATTCGATCACGATAGCCCGACAGGGTGCTGGCCGCGGAAGACGACTCGGTGCGGTGCAGGACGACGCCTTGCGTACTGGCGCGCTTGCCGGCAGCGAGCTCGCCGTACTCTCCTGTCAGGTCGGTGACGCCCGGGTACACTCCAGGCTTGGCCTTGGCCGCCGGCGCGCTCTGGGTCGCGGGCGGCGCCGTCTGATGCTGCGCCTCGCCGAACATCCCGCCGAAGGTCTTGGTCAGCGCCTCGGTAGAGCCCCCGCCCGGGCCATGCAAGGCCGAGCTGACAGGCTGGGGCAGGATGTTAAGCGGCGGGCCGACGCGCTGACCCTCGGGCTTGTGGAACGGATCTGTCTGTCTGTGTAGGTCAAGGTCGCGCTGGATCGCCTGCATCTAAGCCCCCGCAGCAGCCGCTCTATTTGGAGCGATGACCCTTAATTATCGCATGAATCACCCTTATAGTTTCGCTTCTTGCAGCCAGGTCACTAGCCAGCGGCCACTGCCGACGGTGCGCGGATTTTTGCAGACCATTTGTGAGCATTCCATCTATCATGAGAAAATGCGGCACATCCAGGCGGGCGCTCACTCCGCCGAAGTCGAGGGCGATCTGGTCCTACTGCGGCTCGTTGGTGATCTAAATGAAGCCGAGGCGGTCCAGATCATGGCCGCCGCCGCCGCAGTGCAGGACATCTACGGGTATCACCTTGGACTGAGCGATCTCCGCAGCTTCGGCCGACTCCTCCCAGATGCGCGACGCTATATCGGAGAGTGGTCGAGGCGGTACTCGCTGGGCGTCAATGCCAGCTTCGGCGGCTCGGTAGTGACATTCGCCCTCGCCACGCTGCTCCATCGCGCCGTCGGCCTGATCCGCGGCCAGGAGTCAAAGTTCGGCTTCTTCAAGACCGAGGCCGAGGCGCGCGCCTGGCTGCACGCGCAGCGTCCCCGCGTACAGGCCGAGGTCTCTGCACAGAAGGCGACCGCCAAGAGTCCGTAGAAGCTCCGCTGAGCGCACAGCAGGTGCTGCGCTGGGCGACACCATCCACCTACCGACCTTGCCCATCGCCGGGCAACCAGCGTTTTTTTGCTTGGTCGCGCGCGCCGGCCGTCGGTAGCATTTGCCATGAGCCGCGTTCGGGTCACAAAGACAATTCTGTCCGTCGTCGGATTTGCCGCGAGTGCTGGGGTGCCGCCACCTGTACTCTTGGCGGCCGCCAAGCTGGACCCGACGCTTATAGCCGGACCCGACGCCGACCTTCTGCACTCCCAGGAGCTGCGCCTGTGGGACGAGGCCGCCCGGCTGACCGGCGACCGAGACTTCGGTCTGCACCTGGCCGAGTGGATAGCGGCTCGTGCCGAAGAGTTCTTCGACCTGCTGGCCTTCGCCGTGCGGAGCTGCGCCACGCTGGGCGAGCACTATCGGGTGGCCGCGCGCTACCTGCGCCTTGTCCACCAGGGCATCTATTTGCAGCTGGAGGAAGAGGTGCTCAG
>DAOMZC010000844.1:0-3399 GCA_035437965.1 Pseudomonadota bacterium | reverse complement strand
TTTTTTGTCAGCGCAGCTGGCAAAAAAGGATCGCAGGGAAGGGGGACCCACGCCGTCGCATACAGCTGCAGCCAGCCGAGCCGAAACGAAAAACGGGCCGCTCTCGCGACCCGTAAAACTGCCTCTCGGCCGTACTGGACGAAGGCCGCTCGTGCGGCCCCGAAGCTAGCCGCGCTACTTCTCGGCCAAGGCCGCCTTGATCACCTGCTCGAACTTCTCATACGGGTACGCGCCGGCAATCTTGTGCCCGTTGATGAAGAACGTCGGCGTCCCCATCCCGCCACCCGGCAGCCCGTTGGCGTACTGCACATCCGCCTGCACCGCGCTCTTGTAGCGGCTGCCGTCCAGATCCGCCTTGAAGCGCGACAGATCCAGCCCGATCTCCGCCGCATAGCGCTCAAGCGATGCCCGATCGATCGCCCGTTGGTTCTCGAACATCTTGTCGTGCATCTCCCAGAACTTGCCCTGCGCGTTGGCCGCCAGCGCCGCCTCGGCCGCCAGCGGCGCGTCCTGGTGGAACGGCAGCGGGAAGTTGCGCCACACGATCCGCACCTTGCCCGGGAAGTTCTCCTTGATCTTCTTGATCGTCGGGATCACCCGCGAGCAGAACGGGCACTGGAAGTCCGAGAACTCGACGATGGTGACCGGCGCGTTGGCCGAGCCCCAGCTTGGCCCGTTGCCCGGCTCGACCTTGTAGACCGTCTTGTCCTCATCCTCGCCGCCACCCTTGGCCGCCGGCGGCGGCGCCGCCTGCTCCTTGGCCCCCTTCATGATCTCGTCGTAGATCGCCTTGAGCGGGATCCGGTGCTTCTTCTCCATCGCGTCGACCTCGGCCAGCGCCGCGTCGATCTTGGCCTTGAACGCCTCGAACGGCTGCGCCCCCGACAGGCTCTTGCCGTTGATGAAGAACGCCGGCGTCCCGTTGGCCCCGATCTTGTTGCCCTCGGCCAGCTCCTCGTCGACCTTGGCCTTGAACTTGCCCGTGTCCAGCGCCTCGCGGAACTTGTGCATGTTCAGGCCCAGCTCCTGCGCGTACTTCTCCAGGTCCTCGCGCTTGAGCGCCTGCTGGTTCTTGAACAGCGTGTCGTGCATCTGCCAGAACTTGCCCTGCTCCTTGGCCGCCAGCGCCGCCTCGGCCGCCAGGTGCGCCTTGTCGTGGAACGGCAGCGGCAGCTGCTTGAAGACCAGCCGCACGTCCTTGGGGTAGGTCTTCATGACCTGCTCGATGGTCGGCACCACGCGCGAGCAGAACGGGCACTGGAAGTCCGACCAGGTGACGATCGTGACCTTGGCGTCCTTGGGGCCCCGGATCGGCGCGTCGCCGATGAGCGCCTTGTACACGACATTGTCCTGCGGCTCGGCGGCCGCCGGTGGCGGCTTGGGCGGCTCGGGCGCCTTGTCCTGGCCCTCGCGGGTCAGCGCGTCGTAAAGGTCGTCCAGCGCCACGCCGCTGTTCAGCTTGGCGGTGGCGAGGTCGATCTCGTTCTTGACGATCTTCTCGAAGTTCTCGTAGGGCTGGGCGCCGCGCACCGGCTTGCCGTTGACGAAGAAGCTCGGGGTGCCGCGGGCGCCGAACTTCGCCGCCTCCGCCGCGTCGGCCGCGACCTTCTGCTTGAACTTGCCGCTGTCGAGCGCGCCCTTGAACTGCTCCAGGTTCAGGCCGAGGTCCTGGGCGTACTTCTCCAGATCCTCACGCTTTAACGCCTGCTGGTTCTCGAACATCTTGTCGTGCATCTCCCAGAACTTGCCCTGCTCGCCGGCCGCCGCCGCCGCCTCGGCCGCCAGCTGCGCCTTGTCGTGGAACGGCAGCGGGTTGTGCTTGAAGGCGATGCGCACGTCGTTGCCGAACGTCTCGGTCAGCTTCTTGATCGTCGGCACCACGCGCGAGCAGTACGGGCACTGGAAGTCCGAGTACTCGATGATCGTGACCTTGGCGGCGCGCGGCCCCTTCACCGAAGCCTCGCCCACCGGCACCTTGAACACGACCTTGGGGTCGGGCAGCTGGAACGTCGGCTGGCGCTGCGGCGCCTGGGCGTCGGCGGCCTTCTCCTTGGCGTTCTGGATGAGGGTGGCGTACAGCTGATCCGACCGCACCCCGCCCTTTAGCAGCCGGTCCGCGGTCCCGAGCTCCTCGTCGATGATCTTCTGGAAGTTCTCGAACGGCTGCGCGCCGGCGAGCTTGCGCCCGTTGATGAAGAAGTGCGGCGTGCCGTTGGCCCCGAACTTCGCCGCCTCGGCCTTGTCGGCCTCGATCAGCGCGTCGTACTTGGCCTTGTTCTGCCCGAGGTCGTTCTTGAACTTGGCGACATCCAGGCCCACCTGCTGGGCGAACTCGACGAAGTGCTGCTCGTCGAGCTTGTCCTGGTTCTCGAACAGCTTGGCGTGGAACGCCCAGAACTTGTCGACGCTCTGCTCCTGCGCCGCCAGGGCCGCGCGGGCCGCCGGCGCCGCGTTGGGGTGGAACGGCAGCGGGCTGTGCTTGAACGCCACCCGCACGTCCTTGCCGTAGGTGTGCTTGACCTTCTCGATCGTCGGCTCGACCCTCGAGCAGAACGGGCACTGGTAGTCGGAGAACTCGATGATCGTCACCTTGGCCGAGGCCGAGCCGGTGACCGGCGACTTGCCGACGGTGACCTTGTAGCGCTCGACGCTGGGATCGACGGCGGCGGACTTGACCGCCCCCCCGCTGTCCGAAGGGTGATCAGAGATCGTCGCCTTGCCGATGAAGAAGCCGACGATCAGGGCACCCAGGGTGCCCAAAATGGCGGTTGTTTTGTTCATGCACAAACCTCGTTTACGGGATCTTGGTCGCCAGTCATGGTGGCCGTCACCGGGCCTTCATGGGGTGAATCGCGGAGGGGGCCGGCGTGAGCCCAGGCCCCAGGTCTTTATTTGGGACAGCGGCGCTGTGCAGCTTACACGATGACGAAGGCAAGCGGCGTAGCATCCTTTGCGCGGGGCGCGCACTCGCTCGGGGGCGCCATGCCCGCAAGCATACTGACCTAATATAGATTTGCAAGACGCGCTCGCGGGCCTTATGCCCCGCACTTTGCACCTGGGTATGCACTTGGGCGCCCACCCCTACATTTTGGAGTCGCTGATGCCGATGACCTCGCCGCAGCCAAAGACCAGCCGGGCAAGCCAGCCGGCCGCAGCCGGGCCGTCCGGCGCGCGTTCCTACAACCGACTTGCCGCGGCCGATATTCCCGCCGGTCAGCGCGGGCGCGCCCGGTCGGCGCCGGGTGGGTCGATGACCCGAGCGACCCTGGTTTCGACCTTCCTTGCCGGAGCCACGCTGGCTGCGTTGCCGACCCCGGCAGGCGCGTTCTGCGGCTTCTTTGTCTCGGGCGCCGACGCGCAGCTTTATAACAGCGCCTCGCAGGTCGCGCTGTTGCGGAA
>DAOMZC010000843.1:0-3400 GCA_035437965.1 Pseudomonadota bacterium | reverse complement strand
GAGCGGGTAAGCGGTGACAAGGTGCGCGGCAAGCCGGAGCGTTTCGCCGAGCACTATAGCCAGGCCACCCTCTTTTGGAACAGCCAGACCCCGGTAGAGAAGGCGCACATCGTCCGCGCCTTCCGCTTCGAGCTTACCAAGGTGGCGGTGCCGGCGGTGCGGGAGCGGGTGGTCTCGATGCTCGCCAACGTGGCGAGCGAGCTGGCGCAGGCGGTCGCCCAGGGGCTCGGGATGGCGCTGCCGCAGCCGATGCCGAGGGCGCTCCTGATTACGCCGCAGCCCGAGGTCCTACAGTCGCCGCCGCTGTCGCTGCTTTATCGGCCCGGTGACGGCTCGATTCGCGGGCGGCGCGTCGCCATCCTGGTCGTGGACGGGGTGGACGGCGAGGGCGTGCGGGCGCTGCACGCGGGGCTCTTGGGGCAGGGCGCGGTGCCGCGGCTTGTCGGCGCGCGCCTCGGCGCCGCGGCGAGCGAGAGCGGCGATGCGGTCCAGGTCGAGGTGACTCTGGAGACCACTCCTTCGGTGCTCTATGACGCGGTGGTCGTTCCGGACGGCAAGCGCGCGGCGATGCTGCTCGGCAAGCTCGGCCACGCCCTGGAGTTCATCAAGGATCAGTACCGCCACTGCAAGCCCATCCTGGCGCTCGGGGCCGGGGCGGACCTGCTGGACGATGCCGGCGTGCCGGCGCGGCTCCCAAGCGGGGGGGAGGACTCCGGGCTCATCCTCGTCAATACCGGCGACACCGAGCGCGCGCTGGCGCTGTTCGTAGCGGCGATCGCCGGCCACCGCCACTACGCCCGCGAGACCGATCCGCCTCCAGTATAAGTACCGTAGCCGCTGTCTCCTTCTCCCTCCTTCCTCCTTCCTCCTTCCCAGTTCTCCGGCTCAGCAGTATGTAGCAGAGCTTCATTGGCTGTCTGTTAGTCCTGGATTCCTCCCTGGCAGGTGCTAAAGCTATTCGTAATGAAGAGACAGATACCTGGCAGTTCCGGCCAGAGTCTCTGTTCAATGCTCGGGTCTGCATCGCAGATCGTACTTCTGAAGAGAAGAGAGAAATGGAGGCTACGATGTTCAACTGGAAGCAGCACAGAGTCCTGATTCTCATTACGGTCGGCCTTGGTCTTATCGGGTCCGGGTGCAAGGATGAACAGCAGCCCGGCTCCGACCCCAGAATCGCTGCCACCGCCAACGCCGCCAATGCCGGCGAGATCCAGGTCGGTCAGCTCGCCCTGACGATGGCGGTCAGCGATGAGGTGAAGAGCTTCGCCACCCGCATGGTCAACGAGCACCTGGCTACGCAGCAGCGCCAGGCCGCTCTGTTCGCCCGCCTGGGAATCATCCCAGAGGACGACGCGACCAGCTTGCAGCTGCAGGCCGAGACCAAGGGCATGCTCGATTCGCTACGTATGCGCTCGGGCCCGGCTTTCGATCTGGCTTATATAGACGGACAGATCATCATGCACACGCGCGTGCTCGAGCTGCTTAACACTCTGATTCCCGCGGTGCGCCAGGACGCGCTGCGGGCCGACCTGAGTACCATGCGCGGCGATGTCAGCGCTCATAAGCAAGCGGCCCGGAGCCTGCGGACGATTCTGGGCGGCGGGACCCCTGATGGCGGGGCCGAGGACGGCGGCATCCGCGACGGTGGACCCAAAGACGGCGCAGCGAGCGACGGCGGCCCAGATGGCGGGCGAGCGGACGGCGGACGAGCGGACGGCGGCAGCGGAGACGGCGGCAGCGGAGACGGCGGCGTCCGAGACGGCGGCACCCGGGACGGCGGCACCAAGGACGGCGGAATGGTGCGCTTGGTGCAGCGAGCCAGCAGGTAGCCAGCTTAGAGCTTGAGCAGCGCTACGTCATCCATATGAATGAAGTTGGCGCCGCTGCCAGTACGGGCCCGGGTGTGAAAGCCGAGCTCCAGGTACCCACCGGTCACCGCGATCGGCGGCGTCTCGACCAGGGTGAAGCCCCCGTACGTTGCAAGCTCTGTATACACCGGCGTGCAGGCGCCGCAGGTCTTGGCCTGCAGGCGCGCGAGCTCGAACGCGCCGCCCTTTCGGACCCACGCGCGGACCTTATACGTACCGGCGGCCAGCCCCGAGGCCGCCTGGTAGGTCCAGGTCTCAAACGGCGCGGTGCTCCAGTGCGTAAGGTGGTAGGAACCGGAGTGAGCGCCATTATAGGTCTCGCTGAACGCGGCGGCGGCGGTGCCGGTGGGGGACCAGGTCGTCCAGCCGGACAGTCCGGACTCGAAGCCGGAGTTGGCAAGGGCGATGGTAGCGGGAGGCGCGGCGCGCGGCTCGTACCAGCGCACCCACTCGATGTCCATGCTCTTGGTGGTGCCCCAGGGCAGATCGATGCTGCCGGCGCCTGGGTTGCCGTAGAAGTTGCCGCCGAGGGCGAGGTTCAAGATGAGGTAGTACGGCTGCTGGAAGGCGGGCTCGTTATGGTAGAACGTGGTGCCGACGTGGACGCCGTCCAGGCGAAAGATGATGCTGCTCGCGCTCCACTCCGCTTCATAGGTGTGGAAGGAGTCGGCGAGGTTGTAGCCGCCGCTCTCTCCGGTGCCCCAGTCCGCCTGTCCGCCGTGATACCAGTGCAGGGCGGACTTCATCCAGGTCGGCTCGGTGGAGAGCCACTCGAGGATGTCGACCTCGCCGCACGACGGCCAGCCGGCGCCGGCGATGTTGGCGCCCAGGGTCCAGAACGCCGGCCACATCCCGTAGCCCGCGGGCAGCTTGATGCTGGCGACGATCTTGCCGTAGCGCCGCTCGACCTTGCCCTTGGAGTGGATGCGTCCGGAGTAAAATGAGCGCCCGCCATAGCCCGTGCAGCGCGAGTCGCTGGGGTTGTCCGCGGTGCGCTGGGCAAGGAGGCTCAGCCGGCCGCCCCCAACGACTACATTCTGGCTGCGCGGGAACTCCAGCTCACCGGTTCCGAAGTTGCAGTTATTGGTAACCGGGTCGTAGTTGCTGGTGAGTACGGTCCAGTTGGCGGCGTTGAGACTCGTCCCGTCGAACTCGTCCGACCAGACGAGGTTCCAGCCGGCGCCGGGGTTGTAGTCGAGCTCGGACTTGAGCTGCCCGATGGGGTTGTCATCGGGCGGCGCGGACTCCTCACCGCAGCCAAGGGCCGTGGCCAGACAGAAGGCAGCGAGCAGTGGGGAGCGGAGGGCGTTTTCCAGCATGGGCGCACCTTAGAAGGAAGGAGAGAATCTGCTAATATAGAAGCAGCGAGAACACCAGAGAATTCGCTGCGGCGCTCCGCCCGATCAATCCTTCCGTAATCGCGCCCCGCGGCTCGATAGGAGCGCAATCAGCGACGGCAGGGCAGGCGTCGTTCCTCAAGCCGGATGAGGATTGGCGCACCCAGCGCCCCGGGCCGTCCCAGGGCGCTCGGA
>DAOMZC010000842.1:0-3405 GCA_035437965.1 Pseudomonadota bacterium | reverse complement strand
CTCGCGCGCCGCCGCCCGGATCACGTCGGGAAAGCGCTCATAGGGCTGATGAGCCGAGAGCATGTCGTTGTAGGCCGACACGATCGCCAGGTTCGGCGCCGACGGATCGCGCAGCCGCTGCTTGTCGCCGTCGGGCTGGGCGGCGAATGCGTGAGCCCAGTTGGCGCATGAGAGCTTGCCCCGGCCGGGGCCGCTCGCGCGAGCCTCCGCCATGCGCGCCAGGTAGTCGGCGCGGGATCCTCGCGAGCGCTCGGTGATGCGGGCGGTGACTTCGGCGGTGACGGGATGCATCTCAGGCCTCCGGGCTCCAAAGGATGCGCAGGCGATCGTTCGCCTTTTCGATGAGTCGTGTGACCGGAAGATCGGCGCCGGCCAAAGCCGCGTCCAGCACGGCGCGCTTCTCTGATCCCGCCGTCAACACCAGAATGAGGCGTGACCGGACCAAGGCCGTGAGCGAAAGGCTGATCCGCGCGACCGGCGGCTTGCCAAGGCCGGGTGGCGTCATGTGAAGCAGCGCCGGACCGGAAAGGCCGGCTTCCAGGTCAGGGTCGCCAGGGATCAGCGAGGCGACATGCCCGTCCTCGCCCATGCCCAACATCACCGCATCGAAGGGCAATCGTTCGGCAAGTTCGCTTGGATCCGGCGCGGGCCACAAGGGCAGGAAGCGCGCGGCGGCGGCCGACTTCGAGATCGCCTGCGTCGCCTGCAGCTGCCCGCTGGCGGCGCCGGAGATGAGCTGCCCCTCCTGATTGAGCCGCGTGGTCGCCTGCGCCAGCGCCTGCACCGACTGCGCCTGCTCGGCGGTGGCGCGGTTTACATCCTTGATCGACCGGTCGAGCTCCTCGACGCCCTGCAGGATCGTCTTGAGCCCGCGGTCCGCGGCCGCGGCCAGCTGGGCGCCCTCCTCGGTGACCCGCACCCCCTCGGCCGAGGCGGCGGTGGCCTCGCGGGCGGTGGTCTGCAGGCCGCGGACGATCTTGGCGACATCGGCGCTCGCCGCCGCGGCGCGATCCGCCAGGGCGCGGATCTCCTTGGCGACCACGGCGAACCCGCGCCCGTGCTCCCCGGCGCGCGCCGCCTCGATGCTGGCGTTGAGGGATAGGAGGTTGGTGCGGTCGGCGATCAGGTTGATGGTCTGGACGATGTCGCCGATCTCCTCGGCGCGCCGCCCCATCTCTTTCATCACCGTGGCCGAGTCGCCCATCGACTGGCGGATGCGGGCCAGGCCCGCGATCGACTGGCCGACGGTCTGTCCGCCCTCGCGCGCCGACTGGCTGACCCGCTCGGAGGTGTGGCGCGCCTCCTCGACGATGCCGAGGATTCGCCGGGACGAGACATCGAGCTGCGCCGCCGAGCTCGCGCTGGCGGTGGCGAGCTTGCCGACCTCGCTGGCGGAGCCCGCCACCCCCTGCGCCGAGCGCGCGACCTGCTCGATCGCGGTGACGCTGCTGTCGACCACCGCCAGGTTCTTCTCGGCGGTGGCGGCGACCTCCTCGACCGAGGCGGCGATCTCGGTGACGGTGCTGGCGTTGCCGGCGACGGCGCCGTCGAGGACCTTGGCCGACTCGGCGGTGCTGCGCACCGAGCGCGCCAGCTTCTCGGCGGTGGCGGCGGTCTGCTCGATCGCGGTCATCATCTCGGTGCTGTTCTCGCTCAGCCGCTCCAGCATCGTCCGCACCGCGCCCACCGCCGTCGCGGTCGCGGCCATGCGCTCGCCCACGTCCTTGGCGTCCGCGGACAGGCGGCCGATGCCCTTGGCCATCTGCTCGATGGTGACGCTGACCTCTTCGATGACCGCGGCGTTCTCCTGACCGCGCGCGGCGGCCTCGGCGACGCCGGCGCTGGTCGTCGCCGCCGCCCCGAGGAGCTGCTGGCTCGCCGAGGCCAGATCGACGGCGTTGGCGCTCACGCCCTTGATCGACCGCGCCACCTGTTCCAGGGCGGCGCCGGTGGTCTCCGAGGAGATCGCCGTGCTCTCGGTGTTCTTCTTGACGCTCACGGCCGACAGGGCCGCCTCCTGCAGGCCGGCGGCGGTCGCCTCCATGCCCTGCAGGACGTCGCGGGCGGTGTCGCTGAGCCGGCCCTGGGCGCGGGCGACCTCGTCCACCGTGCTGCCGGTCGCGGCGATGCTGGCGGCGAGCTCTGCGAGCGCGGTACCGCCCGGCGTCGGCGCGCCCTGGTTGCCGCGCCTGGTCTTGCTGCCCGAAGGCCGGTTACTTGGCATGGGCTGTGTCTCCAATAAGCTTGGGAAGGTTTAGCAGGATGACGATCCGCTCGGCAGTCTGCGCCACCGCCTGGATGAGCCCCAGCGCCTGCTCGTTTATGAGCTCGGGCGGAGCGTGGAAGGCGTCCTCTTCGAGCTCCAGGACCTCGCGCGCGCTGTCGACCAGCAGGCCGACCGTGCGGGCGCCGACCTGGACGACGATGACGCGCGAGTCGAGCGACCGCGGCGCGGCGGGCAGCCCGAAGCGCACCCGCAGATCCACCACCGGCACCAGCTGCCCGCGCGAGTGAAGGAGGCCGGCGACCGCGTCGGCAGTCCCCGGGACCCGGGTCGCTCCCTCGAACGACTCCAGGTGCAGCACCGTCGACGCCGGCAGCACGTACTCTGCCCCGGCTACTTTGAAAGCTACGTGGAGCACGGTCAACCTCTCACCTCGGTCGCGGCTGGGCGGCGGTAAAGGCCGGTGCTGAGCGCGATCAGATCAAGGACCAGGGCCGGCCGCCCGTCCCCCAGGTCGGTCGCCCCGCTCACGCCCGGGGCCTGGGCCAGCGGGTCGTCGATGGGCCTGACCACGACCTCCTGCTGCCCGATCACCCGGTCGATGACGAACACGAACCCCTGGCCGGTGCGGCGCACCACCAGGCCCTGCGGCGCCGCGCCGGCGGCGCTCGGCAGCTGCAGGGCGGCCCCGAGCTCGATGAGCGTCAGTCCTTCGTCACGCCACTCGTACAGCCAGAGCGGCGAGGACTCGGGCAGCGGACCGCGCAGGCGCTTGCTCGGGTCGACGTCGATGATCTCCTCGATGGCCGAGACCGGAACGACGAACCGCTCGCGGCCGCACTCCACCAGGAACACGTCGACGATGGTCAGGGTGAGCGGCAGCCGCAGGGTGAACGTCGTGCCGCGGCCGAGCACCGTCTTGAGCGTCATCTCGCCGCGCAGGTCCGTGGTGACGATGCGCTTGACGATGTCCATGCCGAGCCCGCGCCCGCTGGTCTTGGTCGCTTCGTCACGCGTCGACAGGCCCGGCAGGCAGAGCAACTCGAGGAGCTCGGCGTCGCTCTCGGGGAGCGGACGTCCCGCGCGGCGCGCGACGGCGACGCGATCGATGCCGCGGCCGTCGTCGGCGATGACGAGCTCGAGCTGCGTGTTGGTGCGCTCGTGACAGCGGATCGCGAGGT
>DAOMZC010000841.1:0-3407 GCA_035437965.1 Pseudomonadota bacterium | reverse complement strand
TGGCTGCCGATCCTCGTGATCTGGTTCGGGTATGGCCTCGTCACCATGACGTTCGTGATCGTGTATACGGTGCTGTTTCCGGTGGTGCTCAATACGGTGCTCGGCGTGCGCTCGGTGCCGGTGGTGCTGCAGCGCGCAGCGCAGAGGCGCGCCCGGCCCGTCCGCGCCCGACGAGGAGCTCGCCCACGCGATGATCGAGCTGCGCCTGCGCCACGACGAGGCCGCGGTGCGCGAGCTGCGCCGCGCGGTGGCAGTGACGGTGGAGGCGCACCGCGCCGGGATGCGCGCCACCCGTCCGGGCGTCCGCGTAGCGGCAGTGCGAGCCGCGATGGAGCAGCCGATCCACGCCGCCAACTTCACCACCGCCTACCCGAGCATCGTCACCACGCACGGCGAGATCCTGCACACGAACGACCGCTCGGGCCTCTGCCAGGCCGGCGAGCTGCTCCTGGCCGACGTGGGGGCGGAGAGCGACACCGGCTGGGCGAGCGACGTCACCCGCACCTGGCCGGTGAGCGGCACGTTCAGCGCCAGCCAGCGCGCGATCTACGACATCGTCCTGTCGGCGCAGGTGGCGGCGATCGCGGCGGTGCGGCCGGGGGTGCGCTACCGCGACGTGCACCTTACCGCCTGCCGGGTGCTGTGCGCGGGCCTGGTCGAGGAAGGGCTTCTCTCGGGGGAAGTCGACGGCCTGGTCGAGCGAGGGGCGCACGCGCTGTTCTTCCCGCACGGAGTGGGACACCTCCTGGGCCTGGACGTGCACGACATGGAGGACCTGGGGGATCGCGCCGGCTACGCGCGGGGCCGCAGCCGCTCGTCGCAGTTCGGGCTGGCGTACCTGCGGCTGGACCGCGACCTGGTGCCGGGCATGGCGGTGACCATCGAGCCGGGGCTTTACTTCGTGCCGCACATCCTGCGCCACGAGGCGCTCACCCGGCCCTTCGGCGGCGACTACCACCCGGAGCGGCTGGCGCAGTTCGCCGACGTGCGCGGCATCCGCATCGAGGACGATGTGCTGGTCACGGCGACGGGCTGCGAGGTGCTTACTTACGCCATCCCGAAGACGGCGGCGGACGTTGAGGCGGCGATGCGGGGGTAGGGTCCGCTACAGGATGTACTTGGAGAGGTCGGGATCGGACAGGACGTCGCCGACGCGCTGCTTGACGTAGTCGGCGGTGATCTCGACGGTCCAGGCGCCGTGGCGGCCGACTTCGGGGGCCTCGAAGGACAGCTCGTCGAGCATGCGCTCCAAGATGGTCTGCAGGCGGCGGGCGCCGATGTTCTCCAGGAGCTTGTTGGCTTCGGCGGCGATGCGGGCAAGCTCGGCGATGGCGCCGTCGTGCCACTTGATGATCACGCCCTCGGTGGCGAGCAGCGCCTCGTACTGGCGGGACAGCGAGTTCTCGGGCTCGGTGAGGATGCGCACGAGGTCGCCCTGGGTGAGGGGCTCGAGCTCGACGCGGATGGGGAAGCGGCCCTGGAGCTCGGGGATGAGGTCGCTGGGCTTGCTGACGTGGAAGGCGCCGGCGGCGATGAACAGGACGTGGTCGGTCTTGACGGGGCCGTACTTGGTGGTGACGGTGGAGCCCTCGACGATGGGCAGGAGGTCGCGCTGGACGCCCTCGCGCGAGACGTCGGGGCCGTGGGCCTTCTCGCGGCCGGCGATCTTGTCGAGCTCGTCGATGAAGATGATGCCGGACTGCTCGGCGCGGTGGACGGCCTCGCGCTGGACCTTGTCCATGTCGATGAGCTTGGCCGCCTCCTCCTGGGCGAGCAGCTCGAGGGCCTCGGGGATGCGCACCTTGCGCTTCTTTTTACGCTGGCCGGCGCCGAACAGGTTCTGCAGCTGCGACATGTCGAAGCCCATCTGATCGAGGCCGGAGTTGCTGAACACCTCGACGACGGGGTTCTGGTTATCGGACACGTCGAGCTCGACCTCACGCGACTCGAGCTTGCCGGCGCGCAGGAGCTCGCGCAGCTTCTCGCGGGTGCCGGCGTGGGCCTCGCTGGGCTTGTCGTCGGCGGTGCTTTCGACGGTGGGGGCGGGCGGCGCCTCGCGGCCGAGGACGCCGGCGGGGAGCTGGCTGGCGGGGCGGGTCTGGACGCCGCCGGCGTTGCGCACCGGCGGCGGCAGCAGGATGTCGAGCAGCCGCTCCTCGGCGGCGTCGCGCGCCCGCTTCTGCACCCCGGCCTGCTCCTCGTCCTTGACCAGCTTGACGCTCACCTCGATGAGGTCGCGGACCATCGAGTCGACGTCGCGGCCGACGTAGCCGACCTCGGTGAACTTGCTCGCCTCGACCTTGATGAAGGGGGCCTGGACAAGGCGCGCGAGGCGCCGGGCGATCTCGGTCTTGCCGACGCCGGTGGGGCCGATCATGATGATGTTCTTGGGGGTGATCTCGTCGCGCAGGTGGCCCTGGACCTGCTGCCGGCGCCAGCGGTTGCGCAGGGCGATCGCCACCGCGCGCTTGGCCGCCTTCTGGCCGATGATGTAGCGATCCAGCTCCTCGACGATGGCGCGCGGGGTGAGGGCGCGGGGGTCCAGACGCAGGCTCATGTTAGCTCCTCGAACGTCAGCTGGTCGTTGGTGTAGATGCAGATCTCGCCGGCGATGCGCAGCGCCCGCTCGGCGACCTGGCGCGGCTCCAGGGTGGTCGCCTCGAGCAGCGCCCGGGCCGCCGCCAGCGCGAAGGGCCCGCCGGAGCCGATGGCGACCGCGCCGCCGTCGGGCTCCATGATATCGCCGTTGCCCGAAAGGACCAGGGTGCGCTCGCGATCGGCGACCACCAGCATCGCCTCGAGGCGGCGCAGCAGGCGGTCGGTGCGCCAGTCCTTGGCGAGCTCCACGGCGGCGCGGGCGAGGATGCCGTTGTGCTCCTTGAGCTTGGCCTCCAGGCGCTCGAACAGGGCCATGCCGTCGGCAGCGCCGCCGGCGAAGCCGCCCAGGATGTGGCCCTCGGCCATGCGCCGCAGCTTGCGCGCGGTGCCCTTCATGACGGTGTTGCCCAGGGTCACCTGGCCGTCGGCGCACAGGGTGACGCGGGAGCCGCGGCGCACGCACAGCACGGTGGTCGCATGCAGGGTGAGGCGATCGGCGGGGGAGCTAAAGTGGGACATCGACTGCGATCCTTCAGTCTTGGGGTGACCCGCGAGGCCGCGGCGGGCGCGCCGGCGGCACCGGCGTACGGGCGCCGGCACCGGCTGATCCGGCGGGCTTGGCCTCGGCTCTTGGGTGATGGGCGTACTGCGTCCAAAGATACTGCAAGTCCACGTGGGCGTAGCGGGCTGTCGTCGACAAGTTGGCGTGGCCGAGCAGCTCCTGGATCGAGCGCAGATCGGCGCCCGAGCCCAGCAGGTGGGTGGCGAAGCTGTGGCGCAGGGCGTGCGGGTGGGTCTTGGGCAGCCGC
>DAOMZC010000840.1:0-3409 GCA_035437965.1 Pseudomonadota bacterium | reverse complement strand
GGCAGCGCCTGCCCTGGCAGCGCCTTGTCGATCTGGCGAAGGAGCAGCTCGTGCACCCACGCGGCGCCGCGCGCCAGCCCAAGGTAGGCGCGGTGCAGTCGGGCCGGCGGCGCGGCCGTCGTCATCGGTCCGAGCCACGGGTACAGCGCCTCGGGCTCGACGCTGGCAACGGCCGCCGTGCCGATCGCCGCGGCATGGCGCAGCCGATCGCTGGTCCCCGGGTTCTGGGCGGCGCGAGGCGATCGGAGGGCGGCCAGCAGGCGAACCGGCGTGCCGGGCAAGAGCGGCTCCCGCGGCTGGCCGCGGACGCTCACTGCGACGCCCAGGGGCGGTGTCACCCGCAGCCAGGCAGGCCCGGACCGCGGCTGCTCCCGCTCCGCAGGCTCGGCAGCCGACGGGGCCCGGCGCAGCGCCGTGACCTCGATCCGCAGCAGGGTGCCGTATTCGGAGGCGATCGCCGCGTCGCTCACGTGCCCCTCGCAGAGCCACTGCGCATCCGCTCGCTGCTCGGCGCTCGCCAGGAGCTCTGGCAGGGGCAGCTCACCTCCTGCAGATGCCGCGGGCGGCGTCCGATCGCTGCCCACGCGGCGCGCCGGGATCTCGAGCACCGGACTTCGTCGCCCCTGGGCCAGGCCCCCGAGGGCAAGTGCGCAGACAAGGAGCGCGCTCCCCTTGCCCCGGCGGCCAACGAGGCTCAAGCCGAGCCCGATCACGGCGCCCGCCAGGCACCAGCGGGCAGTCGACCAGCCCACCTCGAGCCCCGCAAATCCGAGGATCCCGAGCGAGTAGGCAAGCACCCACAGCGGCAGCGCGGCTGGCACGGGCGAGGTTATCGACAGACATGTAAGGAAGTTGCCTGCCCGGCACGTTCGCGGGTCGGCGAGCGGCCCGCGACCCGCCCGTGACCGGCGACCGGCGACGGCGCTCACGCTTGGCGAAGGCGCCGGGTCGGCGACCCGGACGCCGGCGCGGCCACCCACCCGCGCCTACCTGAGAACTCATCCACCTAGCACGATGTTCGCAGTTTTCTACCTTACGATAGTCGCACGCGATATTCGGAGCGTGTTACACTGAGACACTACATGCTGGGCTCCAGGACAGATAGCGACATAGCTCCCAAGCTACTAGCTGCTCTCGAGGCAAGCGTGACCGTTCCAGCGCGGCTCCGCCAAGAGATCCTCAACTTCTCGACCTCCAACCGCGAGCAGGTCGAGAACCTGGCGGCCAGCATCGTCCGCCACATCTCGCTGTTCGCCGGGGCCGAGAACATCCTGCCGATCCTCAGCAAGCTCGATCAGGCGACCGGCGGCATGCTGTCGCTGGTGCCGCGCGACGAGAAGCTGCGCATCGAGAACGAGGCCTCGCTGGTCGTCGCCCGCCGCGCCGCGATCACCCTGGCCGCCAAGCTCGGCTTCGGACCGGTCGAGCGCACCAAGGTAGCTACAGCGGTGTCCGAGCTGGCCCGCAACATCGTAATGTACGCCCAGACCGGCGAGATCCGCTTCTCGGTGAGCCTGACGCCGCGGATCGGCCTCTCGGTCGAGGCGCGCGACTCGGGTCCGGGGATCGCCGACACCGAAAAGATCCTGTCGGGCAGCTTCCGCTCCAAGACCGGCCTTGGCATGGGGCTGCGCGGCGTCAAGTCGATCTCCCAGGACTTCCAGCTCCAGTCCACCCCCGGGCAGGGGACGCGCGTCAAGGCGATCTTCTACTCCCCAATCCAGCGGTAGGCGGCTCGACCATGGCGCGACAACTCCCGAGCAGCACCCTTCTGGCTTCGCGAAGGCGCACCGAGGTATCCCGATGATTGACCGCATTCCGATCCTGCGCATCCGCGACCTCCTCCTGGTCTCCATCCAGGCGGATCTCCACGACATCCTGGTCGAGCAGCTGCAGAGCGACATCCTCAAAGAGCTGGAGCGCAAGAGCGCGCAAGGCCTGGTGCTGGATATCTCGGCGCTGCTCGTCCTTGACACCTACACCGCGCGCGCCTTCGTGCACACCGCGCAGATGGCGCGGCTCATGGGGACGCGCACGATTGTCTCGGGGATGACCCCGGCGATCGCCCTGACCCTCACCGAGATGGGCTTCTCCGCCTCCGGCTTCGAGACCGCGCTCGACCTGGAGTCGGCGCTCTCGGCGCTCTCCCACCCGGACCTGACGGACGCCTGAGCGAGCCGTCAGCCCCTTTTTACCGATGTAATCTTGGCCAGTACCCAGCCACCGATCCTCCCCGAAACCGCCTTCTCGCTGCCGATTGCCGAGGCCGCCGACATCAGCAAGCTGAGCGTCGAGGCCCGTCGGCTCGGCGAGCGCTGTGGCCTCGGCGAGCCGGTGCTCGGTCGGTTCGTCAGCGGGGCCGAAGAGGTGGCGCGGCGGGCCCTGCGCCTGCGCGGCGACACCCTGGCGGTCACCCTGCGCGGGACCCCCGGCGAAGCGAGCCTGCTGTGGCACTCGCGCAACATCCGCCTGCCGAATGAGCCGAACCGCCCCCACCCGGCCCTGACCACCACCGCGGTGTCCAAGACCCTGGCGCCGGGCGCCCTGAGCGTGGCCAACCGCGACCTGCGCGTGCACGCCGCCGGCTGGCGCTGGCCCACCGAGCTGGCCGGCCAGGCGGTCGTCTTCGAGCGCCCGCACCCGCGCGAGACCCAGAGCGGCGACATGACCTTCATCGACCGCAGCGCGAGCAAGCTCCGGCTCGCGGTGATCGACGGGCTCGGGCACGGACCGGCGGCGCGCGAGGCGGCCCAGCGTGCCATCTTGGCGCTTCAGGGTCAGCTCGCGATGAGCCTTGAAGACGCAATCCTGCGCGCGCACCAGAGCGTCTCCGCGACCCGCGGGGCCACCCTCGGCATGGTCGACGTCGATCTGGAGGCCAAGGTCGTGCGGGCGACGACGATCGGCAACATCCGCGTCGTCCTGTTCTTCGGCCCGGGCCGCCTATGGTCGCCGTGCGGCACCGATGCGGTGCTCGGCCACGGTCGCGGCACCTTCCACGGCCGGCTGGACATCCGCGTCGAGCAACACCCCCTGCCCCCCGATGCCTTGCTGGCCCTGTTTTCCGACGGGCTCCAGAGCCAGCTCCGGCTGCCCTGGCAGCGCCCGCAGGAGCTCGAAGAGCTGGCCCTGCAGCTGTTCTCGACCTACGCGGTCGCCACGGACGACGCTACCCTTTTGCTGGTGAGCTGAGCCCGCGGCCCGGCCGCCGGTCAGTCTTCGGCCGTGAGCGTGAAGGCGGCCTCGTGCGTGGCCGGCTTGCTCGCCGGCTTGGACAGCTCGGCACGGATGGTCACCTTGCCCGCCTCGGTGGGCAGCTTCTCGGCGGGGATGACGAACAGGATGACCCGCGAGAACAATAATTTTTAAACATTTGCCTATGATATTAACGTTTGTTTGTTGAATGCCT
>DAOMZC010000839.1:0-3415 GCA_035437965.1 Pseudomonadota bacterium | reverse complement strand
GGTGGACGATCCGCCCGAGGCTCGCGTTCGGTCGTCGCGCCGGCTTGGTTGCGCTCGCGCCGCGCCGCGCGCACCGCGATGAGCTCGGCGGCGATGGCGACCGCGATCTCGGCCGGGGTCTGGGCGCCGATGTTGAGCCCGATGGGCGCATGGACGCGCGCCAGGCGCTCGGCGCTGAAGCCCTTGTTGACGAGCCGCTGCCGGAACATCAGGATCTTGCGCCGCGAGCCGATGAGCCCCAGGTACGCGAGCTCGAGCGGCAGCAGCTCTTCCACCAGCGTCTGGTCCTGCTGGTGATCGCGGGTGACGATGACCACGTAGCAGTTCTCGTCGAGCGTGACCCCCTGCCAGTCGCGCACCGCGAAGCTGTCGATGATCCGCTCGGCGTCGGGGAAGCGCTCGCGGTTGCCGAGCTCCTCCAGATCTTCGACGACGATCGGACAGAACCCCAGCGGCCGGGCGAGCGGTACCAGCGCCTTGGCGACGTGGCCGCCGCCGCAGACGATCAGGGTTGGGGCGGGACACATCGGCTCCACGAACACCTCCATCTCGCCGCCGCAGCACATACCGAGCTGGCGCGTCAGGTGGTAGCGATAAAGCTGCGGCTCGGCGGCACCGCCGCGGAGCAGCGCGCGGGCGGCATCGAGCACCTCTTTCTCGACGCGACCGCCGCCGATCGTCCCCACCTGATCGGCCGCCGCGACGAGCATTCGGGCGGCGCTCTTGCGCGGCGTCGAGCCGGCGGTGCGCACCACGGTGCACAGGGCGACCGGCTCGCCGCGCGCGCGCCGGCGGAGCAGCTCCGCGAATACTTCGGTGTCGTCGCTCACGCAGCCTCTGTTGGTCCGCCGGGCGCGGGGGCGCCTAGCGCACGGCGAGGCCGATGAACAGCTCTTCCAGCTGCCGCGCCGCCACCTCGGTCGGGCAGTCGCTCATCAGATCGGTGCCGTGCTGGGTCTTGGGGAAGGTGATGACGTCGCGCAGCGAGTCAGCGCCGGTGAGCAGCATGGCCAGGCGATCCAGGCCAAAGGCGATGCCGCCGTGCGGCGGCGGCCCGTAGCGGAACGCGTCCAGGAGGAACCCGAACTTGGCGCGGAAGTCCTCCTCGCTCAGGCCCAGGGCCGCGAACACCTTGGCCTGCACCTCGCGCTGGTGGATGCGGATCGAGCCGCCGGCGATCTCGTTGCCGTTGAGCACCAGATCATAGGCGCGCGCCTCGACGCGACCGGGTTCGCTCTGCAAGAGCTCCAGGTGCTCGGGCTTGGGCGAGGTGAACGGGTGATGCGCCGCCACCCACTGCCCCTGGTCGTTGTGCTCGAACATCGGGAAGTCGGTGACCCACAGGAAGCGCCAGCCCTTTTCCAGGAGCTCGAGCTTCTTGCCAAGCTGCTGCCGCAGCTGCGCCAGCACCGTGTTGACGACCTTGGGCGCCCCGAGCTGGAACAAGAAAAGGTCGCCCGGCTCCCCGCCTACCTGGGCCTGGATCGCGGCGCGCAGCTCGGCGGTGATGGTCTTGCCGAAGGCCGACTGCGTCCACCCGAGCTCCGCCCCCGTGCCCGCCGGATCGAGGCGCGCCGAGGCCAGCCCCGAGCTCCCCATGCCCTTGACGCTGTCGTCGAGCTTCTTGACCTCGGTGTTGGACAGCTTGCTGGCGCTCGCCGCCGGGATGCGCAGGAGCTTGACCAGGCCCCCCTCGCCGACGATCTTCTGGAACAGCGCCACGCCGCCGCCGCCGTGCGCCTTGACCGCGGCGGTCACGTCGTGGAGCTTGAGGGGGTTGCGCAGGTCCGGCTTGTCCTCGCCGTAGCTTGCCATCGCTTCTTTATAGGGCAGGCGGGTGAACGGCCGCGGCACATCGTAGCCGACGGTCAGCTTCCAAATCTTTTGCACCAGCCCCTCGACCATGGCGAAGATGTCCTCCTCGGTGATAAAGGACATCTCGACGTCGATCTGGGTGAACTCGGGCTGGCGGTCGAGGCGCAGGTCCTCGTCGCGGAAGCAGCGCACGATCTGGAAGTAGCGGTCCATGCCGGCGACCATGAACAGCTGCTTGAAGATCTGCGGCGACTCGGCCAGGGCGTAGAACTTGCCGGCGTTGAGGCGCGAGGGGACAAGGAAGTTGCGGGCGCCGCCCGGGGTGTACTTGACCATGAACGGGGTCTCAAGCTCGAGGAAGCCGTTCTCGTGGAAGTAGTCGCGGGTGGCGCGGTACAGGGTGCTGCGCAGCTGGAAGTTCTTCTGCAGCTTGGGCCGCCGCAGGTCGAGGTAGCGGTACTTGAGCCGCATCTCCTCGCGCGTATCGACGTCGTCCTCGATGAGGAACGGCGGCGTGTCGGCGCGCGAGAAGATGTGCACGAGGCTCGCCTCGACCTCGACCTCGCCGGTGGGCAGGTTCGGGTTGACGGTGCCGCCCGAGGCGGTGCGCAGCTTCACGGTGCCGACGACGCCGATGCAGAACTCGCTGCGCAGGGCGTCCGCTTCGGCGTAGGCGCCCGGGGTGAGGTCGCGCCCAAAGACGATCTGCGACAGACCCGTGCGGTCGCGCAGGTCGATGAAGATGCGCCCGCCCAGGTCGCGCCGTCCCTGCACCCAGCCCAGCAGCACGACAGTCTGACCGACGTGCTCCTTGCGGAGGGCGGCGCAATAATGGGTCCGTTTATGCTCGGTTAGGAAGCTCGCCATGGCCCGGCAGTCTAGCAGGTGTGCGCGGCACCCCCAAGGTAAGCGGAGCCCAGGCGAAAAAAAGACGAAATAAAAGACAAGAAAAAGGCAAAAAAAAACTGCAGCGCGAAACGCTGCAGTTCATCAAAAGTCGGGGCGAGAGGATTTGAACCTCCGACTCCCTGGTCCCGAACCAGGTGCGCTACCAGGCTGCGCTACGCCCCGAGAAACTCTTCGGCCAAAAGCGGGTTAATTCATCAATATCGAGTTGTACTTACTATCCGAGGCAGGGGTCCGGTGTCAATGAGTTTTCGCGAGCTTGTAAAAGCTGCAGCTGTCCCTGCCGGTATTGCCCGGTGTCGCAAGGTGACCCGCAGCCTCTAAAAAAGCGCCGGGCGCCTCTCCCCCCAAAAAGGATTTTCTGGGCGGGCGCAAACCTGACGTTACGGCATGTTTGCGCATTTTCTCGTGCGAAGGTCTCGTCGGTCCATGGTAAAGTGGACGCGTAACTTTCTGTCCAGCGGACTCGAGGGGGTCACAATGGCCTTGCGCAGCCCCGAGCCTCCCCGCGGAGGCGCGGGCCAGAACAATGCCGGCTCGAACCAGGCGGGTAAGCCCGCCGCGACGGTGCCGGCACTCGGCAGCCTTGCCGGACAAGACGACGACGAGGTGCCGCCGCCGCGACCGGTGCGCCTGACCAGCCAGATGCGGGCGGTGGTGCTCCCGACGGCGACGGCGACGGCGACGGCGACGG